>JAEUQQ010000545.1 GCA_016789685.1 Acidobacteriota bacterium
GCAGATGACCAAGTTGCTTCTCGGCCTCGAGGCGGTGCCGTCGCCGCACGACGCGGCCGATGCCCTGGCGATTGCGATCTGCCACGTGCACCAGGTCATGCCAGCCGGTGTCGTCGCCGCGCCAGTCGCCGCCGCGGGCAAGGGACGCACGCCGCGGACGTGGCGGCAGTGGAAGCCCTGAGCCGACGGGCACCGCGGAGCGCGGGAGCCGCGTCTGCGTCTTCACGCCTCCCGCATGGCATGAGACGATGGGCGTCGCGTCGTCGCCCCTCGGGTCGTGCATGGACGTGCGCCCCGAGTGGTGCCGTGCGTGGAGACAGATGCCACGGGAGTCAGAGGCTCCCGACGTGAGACCCGGACACCTGCAATGAAGATTGCGTTCATCGGCACCCACGGCGTGGGCAAGACCACGCTCTGCCACGACCTTGTCGCCACCGTCCGCCGGCGCGGCGTCAACGCCGACATGGTGCGCGAGGTCGCGCGCCTGTCGCCGCTGCCCATCAACCGGCAGACATCGCTCGACGCGCAGACCTGGATACTGGTGACCCAGGTGGCCGAGGAGATCCGGTCGGCCAGCCAGCACGAGCTGGTGATCTGCGACCGCAGCGCGCTCGACAACTACGCGTACCTGGCGCGGGCCTGCGGGCGGCAGCCCGCCATCGAGGCGTTCGTCGACCACTGGATGGCGTCATATGACCTGCTGTTCAAGGTCCCGATCACCGGGTTTGCCCTGCCCGACGGCGTGCGCGACATCGACGAGACCTTCGTCAGGGACATCGACACCCTGGTCGACGCCCTGCTGGTCGAGAAGCAGATTCCCCATCACCGGCTCGACCCCGACGGCCGCGACGGCTGGGGCGAGCAGGCCCGCGAGCTGATGCAACGGGCAGCTGCGTGGCCGTCTGCGCCCGTTCGCTGCTGAACGTCCCTTCAGTGCCCGGGTTTTTGATAGGCTCTGGCGATTCACGCGGCGGCCCGGGCCGCCCCTCGAACCCATGATCGCGCTCCTTCGCGGCCGACTCGTCGAAAAAGCCCCGTCTCGCCTCATCGTCGATGTTGGCGGGGTGGGGTACGACGTCCAGGTGCCGGTATCGACCTTCTTCGAGACGGCCGAGCCAGGGGCAGAGGTGGAGTTGCGCATCCACACGCACGTCCGCGAAGACCAGATTTCCCTGTACGGCTTCGGGACGGCCCTCGAGCAGCAGCTGTTCGAGCACCTGATTTCGGTCAACGGCATCGGGCCCAAGCTGGCGCTCGGCGTGCTCTCGGGCATCGAGCCGCGTGAACTCGTCAGGGCGGTGCGCACGGCCGATGTCGGACGACTGACGCGCATTCCCGGCATCGGGAAGAAGACCGCAGAGCGGGTCACGCTCGAACTCAAGGACAAGCTCGGCGCGGCGACATTCGACGCGGCCGCCCCGGCGGCTGCGCCAGTGCCGGCCACTGGCGACGCCCTCAAGACCGACGTCCTGTCGGCCCTCGTGAACCTCGGCTACCAGCGTGCCGCCGCCGAGAAGGCGGTCGAGGCGGCGATGGCGGCTTCGACGGCCCCGACCGTGGAGGGTGTGCTGCGGCACGCGCTCCGCGCGCTGGCGCGGTAGGCGGCGATGAGCGACGACCGCCTGATCCAGGCCGTGCGGCAGGACGACGATGCCCAGTACGAGGCCGGCCTGCGCCCGCGCACGCTCGACGACTACATCGGGCAGGACAAGGTCCGCGAGAACCTCGCGGTGTCGATCGCGGCGGCGCGGCAGCGTGGCGAGGCGCTCGACCACGTCCTGCTCTACGGCCCCCCGGGCCTCGGCAAGACGACGCTGGCCCTCGTGATTGCCAACGAACTGGGCGTATCGGTCCGCGGCACCGCGGGGCCGGTGCTCGAGAAACCCGGCGATCTCGCGGCGATCCTGACCAACCTGCAGGATCGCGAAGTGCTGTTCATCGACGAGATCCACCGGATGGCGCCGCAGATCGAAGAGATCCTCTACCCGGCGATGGAGGACTACGAACTCGACATCGTCATCGGGCAGGGGCCGGGGGCGCGGTCGGTCAAGGTGCCGTTGCAGAAGTTCACCCTCGTCGGCGCCACCACGCGCACCGGCCTGCTGACGTCGCCGCTGCGCAGCCGTTTCGGCATCGTCCATCGCCTCGACTTCTACGCCGAGGCCGACATGCTCGAGATCGTGCACCGATCGGCGCGCATCCTGAACGTGCCCATCGATCACGAGGCCGCCGGCGAGATCGCGCGACGGTGCCGCGGCACCCCGCGCATCGCGAACCGCCTGCTGCGTCGCGTGCGCGACTACGCGCAGGTGCGCGCCGACGGCCACGCGACGGGCGACGTCGCGCGCAAGGCGCTCGTGCTGCTCGACGTCGACGAGCACGGGTTCGACGAAGTCGATCGCCGGTTGCTGCGCGCGATCATCGAGAAGTTCGGCGGTGGCCCCGTGGGCCTCAACACGCTCGCGGCCGCCATCAGCGAAGAGAAAGACGCAATCGAGGACATCTACGAGCCGTTCCTGATGCAGATCGGCTTCCTCGATCGCACGCCCAGGGGGCGTGTCGCGACGCCGCGCGCGTTCGCGTACTTCGGCCTCCCTGCACCAGGAAAGGATCAGAAGCTGTGGGAATGATGTCGTCGTCGGCGTTCACCCGGAGCATGGCGCCTGGCCGCGCCGTGCGGCGTGCCGAGATCGCCGCGCTTGCCGCGTACGTGCCGCCGCGCCTGCTGACCAATGCCGATCTCGAGAAAATGGTCGACACGACCGACGAGTGGATCCTGCAGCGCACGGGCATCCGCGAGCGCCATGTCGTCGATCCGGGCGTCGCGACGTCAGACCTGGCGAAAGAGGCCGCCCTCATCGCCATCGAGCGGGCCGGGATCGCGGCCGACGAGATCGACCTGATCATCGTCGCGACGACGACGCCAGACACCATCTTCCCGTGCACCGCGTGCGTGCTGCAGCACAAGATCGGCGCCACGCGGGCGTGGGGCTTCGACCTGCTCGCCGCGTGTTCGGGCTTCACCTACGCGCTGTCGACGGCCGCGCAGATGATTGCCGTCGGCACGCATCGCACCGCGCTCGTGGTCGGCGCCGACGTGATGTCGAGCATCATCGACTACACCGATCGAGCGACGTGCGTGATCTTCGGCGACGGCGCCGGCGCCGTCATCCTGCGCGCGGCCGAGGGCCCCGGGCCCGGCATCGTCGACTTCGCCCACGAAATCGACGGATCGGGAGGTCCGGCGCTGAGGATGCCCGCAGGCGGCAGCGCGATGCCCGCCTCGCACGAGACCGTTGACAAGCGCCTGCACTACGTCAAGCAGGACGGCCAGGCGGTGTTCAAGTTCGCCGTCCGCAAGACCGAGGAAATCTGTCGGCGCATCCTCGCGCAGAACGGACTCACCGCTGCCGACGTCGACCTGTTCGTCTCGCACCAGGCCAACCGGCGGATCATCCAGTCGGCTGCCGACAAGATCGGTCTCGCGCCCGAGAAGGTCGTGATCAACATCGAGCGGTTCGGCAACACGACGGCCGCAACGATTCCGATCGCCCTCACCGACGCGGCCAGCGAGGGGCGGTTGAAGGAAGGCGACACCGTCCTGCTGAGCGCGGTGGGTGCCGGGTTCACCGTCGGGTCGGTCCTGATCAAGTGGAGCGGCAAGGCGGGCTGGTAGGCCGCGCCTATTCCGCCGCCGCTGGCGCCGGTGCAGGCAGGAGGCGCGCCAGGGCGTCCTGCAGGCCGCCGGCGGCTGCGTCGTTGAAGTCACCGTGGTGCATCCACCTGACGACGCCAGCCTTGTCGATCAGCACCAGCCACGCGTGTGTCCCGGTCGCATCGGTCACGCCGAGCCGCGCCTTCCAGGCGGCCGTGTTCCCGTAGACCGTGATCACCTGTTCGTGCTTCGCGACCGGCGTGTTCTTCCGCATGCCGCGATCGATGAAGAACCGGCCCAGCCTCGCGGCGCCGCCGAGCATGGGCACCTCGAAGTACGTGACGTCGCTGCGACCGGCGGTGGCCGTTGCGAACCAGCCGCCCCAGCGCTCGACGGCAAACCGCGAGTCGTAGCTGAACCCGAGCATCACGAGTGCCACCTTGCCGGAGGCTGCCGCCGGCAGGGTGGCCGTCCGTCCCGTCAGGAAGTCACCCGAGAGCGCGGGCATCGGGTCACCGACACGCAGGGGCGTCGGTTTCTCCTGTGCGGAGGGCGCCGCCACCGCTAACATCAGCAGGCACGCGCAGGCGAATCGGATCAGGGCGGTCGTCGGCATCGCGTCGTGCGACGTCCGCGGGCTCGCGGGCGTCGTCAGGATAGTGTGACCGTTCCGCGCCGGAAATGGATCCCGCGCGTGGTGCCACGCGCCAGGCCCGAATCGGCCCGTGCGGCAGCGACGGCGCTCGAAGGAACCAGGCAACGATGTCGATCAGTCACGAGACTTACAGGCAGGTCCTTGCACACTGGGCCAGTGGCGTCACCGTCGTGACGTCGCGTGGCGCCGGCGGCCCCGAAGGGCTCACCGTCAGTTCATTCGCCAGCGTCAGCCTCGATCCTCCGCTCGTCCTGGTGTGCGTCCACCACGGCGCCTCGACGCTGGCGGCCATCGACGCGTCGAATGCGTTTGCCGTGAACCTGCTCGCCGCCGACCAGGTCGAGTTGGGGCGGCGGTTCGCCGGATTGCTGCCCGGCGTCACGAATCGCTTCGATGGCATCGCGACGACACAGGCCGTGACGGGAAGCCCACTGGTGCCCGAGGCCCTGGCGGTGATCGATTGTCGCGTCTGGCGATCCCTCGACGCGGGCGATCACCGCATCGTCATCGGCGAGGTCGTGTACGCCTCTGCCCGCGAGGGTGCGCCTGTTCTCTACCACGACCGCGGCTGGCGCCGGCTGGCCCGGGACTGAGCGCACCCGGTCGCGCCTGGCGCCCTCGCCGCTCTCGTTGGTGGAGCCACCGGCTCGCAGCATCCCGACGAGGAGGGCAGAGGCACCGGCGATGCACTCGCGCGGCGCGGCGACCGGCACGCGAAATCGTGTGCAGCCCAGCGGCGCCTTTGCTACTGTGTTGCCAACGCCGGTCCGCAATGCGCGCAGGCCACGCCCGCTACTTCTCGGCTCCCGTCCCACTCCCCGCGGCGCCACTGCTCTATCGGATCAGCATCGTCCTCGTCGCGATGGCGATGATGCTCCTGCCCGTGCTCTACGCGGCGCTCGTCGCGGTGTTCGCGTGGGCGGTCTGGCAGTATGCGACTGGCGTGTTCCCGGCCGCACTCGACCATGTGCGTCACTGGCAGCTCATCGCCATCGTGGCGGTGCCGATCCCCGCCGGGGTCATCGCCATCGTCTTCCTGCTGAAGCCATTCCTGGGACGGCGACAGGCGCCGGAGGCGCCGCAGTCTCTCGTGCGCAACGAGGCGCCGGCGCTGTTCGACCTCGTCGAGCAGTTGTGCGATGCCCTCGGGGCGCCTCGCCCGTCGCGCATCGATGTCGACGTGCGCGTCAACGCATCGGCGAGCCTGCGGAGCACCTGGACGGGCCTGCTCTCGAACGACCTGGTGCTCACGGTGGGGTTGCCCCTCGTCGAAGGGTTGACGCTGCGGCAATTCGCGGGCGTCCTTGCGCACGAGTTCGGCCATTTCTCGCAGGGCGCCGGGATGCGGCTCGGGCACGTGATCCGATCCATGAACGCGTGGTTCGCGGGCGTGGTGTTCGGTCGCGACCACTGGGATCAGCGGCTCGACCAGTGGAGGCACGAGGGCCAGGCCTGGTTCATCCAGTTGCTGGGTCTCGCCGCCGCATTGTGCGTGCGGGTGTCGCGGGCCGTGTTGACGTTGCTCATGAAGGTGGCCCACGCACTCAGCATGTTGTTGTCGAGGCAGATGGAGTTCGACGCCGACCAGGCAGAAGCGCGCGCGGTGGGCAGTGCGACGTTCGTCGAGACGTCGCGTCGCCTGCACGTCCTCGACATGGCCAACCACTGGGCGCACGCCGACCTGCGGGTGGCGTGGCGATCGCGCCGGCTCGGCGACGACTTCCCGGCCCTGGTCCAGGCCAACCTGCGCCAGATTCCTCCCGCCGACGTGGAACGGATGCTCGAAGCGGCCGTCCATTCCTCGCCCGGCATGTACGACTCGCACCCTCCGACCGATCAGCGCATCGCGCGGGCGACATCACCTCCGTGGGACGGAACCTTCGTCGGGGATGGCGACGCGCGTGCCCTGTTTGCCGACTTCAAGGCGACGTGCGTGGAAGCGTCGGCGCGCTACTACGCACAGTTGCTGCCGGGCGAGTTCTCGCCAGACCTGCTGGAGCCCAGCGAGGATGTGGCGGCTGCGGGTGCCGAAGAAGCGGCGCGCTCGCGCGCCCGCGTCGAGTACTTCGGGCACGCGTTCGACTCGGGTTGCTGGCTGGTCTTGCCTGCGCCGAACGCGTCCGACAATCCAGAGGCGGCGTTCGCTGGCTCGCGTGCCGAAGTCGCCGCCGCGGTGGGCGCACGCACGGCGTACGACCAGGTGGTCGCGCGGTTGCTCGAACTGCAACGTGTGCGCGCCATCGTCGACGCTCAGTTGCCGCTTCGCGCCGAGGAGTTCGGGCTCGCCGACATGGCACCCTCGACCGTCGACGCGGCGATCGCCCGCCAGGCCCGCGAACGCACGGCGCATCGTCACGCGCTGGCGAACGCGTGTCCCTGCCTGCTCGAGCACCTCGCGTCGGTGCTGCCGGCCGCACCGCCTGACGTCGTCTCGCTCCTCGACGTGCTCGAGCAGAACGAGCCGCAGTTCGTCGCGCTCGCCGGCGACGTCGAAGCGTTGTCGGCCCTGATGTCGTTGCGCGGACCCGATGGTGACCAGGTACTCGCGAGCGCCGAGGGGCGGGCGCACGAGCGGCTGGGCCGATCGCTGGCGACCCTCCGAGCCGCGCTCGAACGTCATCTCGACCCCGTGCCCATCCACCTCGACGTCATCGAGCGCGCACAGATCACGCTCGACCACTCTGCTGCCCTCTACGCAAACGCGCTCGCCAGCCTTGCGATGCACGCCCTCGAGTGCGCGCGACCCCAAGGGGCCGGAACGTCGGCGCCGAAGCTCCACATGGCCGGGAACTGATCGCACCAGAGGCGGACGGCCATCGGTCCGTCGTGCCGTCCGTCTGACATCGTGCCGACGTCCTTGACACGGGGGGCGTCCGGCGGCACCGTGCCGCCGCCGGTGCATCCTGCTACCATCACGGCCATCCAGATGGCAGACTCAAGGCCCTATCGCGTCAGGGATGCGTTGCTCGGCCTCTTCGTCGGCCTGTGGCTGGTGATCCTGCCGGGATTCGGCCTCTACGCCCTTGCGACCGAGACCGTCGGGTGCCGGCGCACGTCCGGCGACGTCGTGGCCTGCTCAGTCGTGCGTCGTGTCGCGGGGATCCCGGTGCGCTCGCTCGAGATGCCGTCGGTGCGGGCGGTGACGCTCGAGCGCGAATACAGTGCTCCACGCTACGTCCTCGGCCGCCGCAACGACGGCGGCAGCACGTACAGCGTCAGGTACGTCAGCGACCACGAGGCACACGATGGCATCGGCAGGCCGGCCGCCACCGAACTCGAACCAATCGTCGCCGGCATCAGGGCACTCATCGAGCGACAGGCGGCGGGCCCCTTCGAGGCGACGGTCGGTGGTGGACCACTGTTGTGGCGTCTCGCCCTGTGGGTCTTGTTCGTCGTCGGGGTGCTCTGCCTGGTCAACATCCCGTTTGCGGCCGTCGCCGAACTGCGGGCGCGCCGCACGCGGGTGTGAGTCCGTCGGTGCGTGCGCCGCACCCGTTGACGTGACTCCGGCACCTGTTCATGATGGGCCGGTAAGCCTGCCCGGCCTTCGCCGACGCCAGGATGGTCATGATGGCGATCGCACTCGCAAACGGCATCCGCATCTACTACGAGTGGCACGGCGCCGAGTCAGCGCCCGTGCTCGTGCTCAACAACGGCATCCTCATGAACGCCGCGTCGAGCTGGGTCTACCAGACGTCGGCGCTTGCCGCCCACTACCGCGTCCTGCAATACGACTGTCGCGGGCAGGGGCAGTCCGAGCATCCCGACGCGCCGTACAGCATGGCGCTGCATGCCGACGACCTGGCCGCACTGCTCACGGCCCTGGGCGTTGAGCAGGCGCACATCGCTGGCATTTCGTACGGGGGCGAGGTAGCCCAGGCGTTCGCGATCGCCCATCCATCGCGCGCCAGGAGCCTCGTGCTCGCCGACACCGTCAGCGAGGTCGGGCCGGAACTGCGGCTGACCGTGGAGTCGTGGCGCGATCGCGCGCGTGCGGGTGATGCCGATGGCCTTTTCGTGACCACGGCGGCGTGGAACTTCTCAGCCGGATACCTCGCCGCGCACCCGGACGTGGTCGCAGGCGCCCGCCAGCGCTATCGTGCGCTCGACCTGCCGTCGGTCGCCCGCCTCTGCGACGCCTTCCTCGACGTCGACTTCACCGCCAGGCTCGACGGCATCCGTGCACCGACCTGCGTCGTCGTCGGCGAACGTGACATGCTGAAGGGCCGATCGTATGCCGACGTGCTCCACGACCGGATTGCCGGCAGTGAACTGCATGTGCTGGCCGGAGCGGGACACGCGTCCTGCATCGAGCGTCCGGCGGAGTTCAACACGGTGGTGCTGGGGTTCCTCGCGAAGCAGTGACCCCGGCGTGTCCGAGACGCCGTGTCCGGCCGTCCTTCCGCGATGTCGCCGCGCCGCCCACATCGGTTCGCGATGTGCGGCACACCACGGCGGCGGCCTCGTTGCGCGTCGAGCGTGCGCGCTGGATCATTCCGAGGGGTGAGGCGTGAAGTCCGCGAGACAGATCGTCGAACAGGCCGAATCAGAGGTACACCGCGGCCGGGCGTGGCGTGCCAAGGAGATCCTCCGCGGTGCGATTGCCAGTGGGCGCGTGGAGGCTGAGGTCCTCGAGTCGTACGGCAGGCTGCTCGACTCGCTGGGCGATCGCGTCGAAGCCGGACGCTATTTGTTCGCGTCAGGCGTCCGCACGGCGGAGTATCGCGACGCCATCGATCTCTTCATCGCCCGGCATGGCAAGCGGCGAGGCCGCGACCTGCTGGCGCAACTGCCGACCAGGTTGCGCAAGGCGCCGTTGGCGTCGCTACCGCAGTCGCTCCGCGATGACCTCAGCGCGCTGGGCGTGCCTCAGTCGCCTGCGCGTCGCCTGGGGGCGTCGAGCGTCCGCGTCGCGAGCGGGACCGGGTGCGCCGTCGCCGCGCTCGTGTTCGTCGCGATCTTCGTCGTCGGCCTCGTGGCGACCGTGAACTGGATCCTGAGCAGGTAGCGATCGGCGCCGTTCGCCCGCCCCGCCCGGCCGCGCTATCGCCGCAGCCTGAGCAGCGCCAGTGATCGCGATTCGAGCAGGTACTGGTCACCAGACGCCAGCCGGCGGTGCTCGCGCGACACGCGGGCCGTGTCGAGGATCGCCGTCCATTCCGCCGGTTCGTCGGCGCCCGGCAGGGTGAAGGGCACGGTCGCATCGTGGGCGTTGAACAGGATCAACAACGTGTCGTCGATGATCCGCTCGCCACGTTCGTTGGTCTCGGCAATCGCATCGCCCGACAGCTTCACGCCGATGCAGCGCACGTGTTCAGATGCCCAGCCGGCGTCGGTCATCTCGACGCCTGACGGGTCGAACCACGCGATGTCCTGCACGCCCTCGCCGCGGATCTTCCGCCCGGCGAAGAACCGCCGCCGCCGCAGCACCGGGTGCGCCCGGCGCAGGGCGATGACCGCGCGCACGAACTCGAGGAACTCCTCCTGCGCCGGCGTCAGCGTCCAGTCGAGCCAGCTGAGGTCGTTGTCCTGGCAGTAGGTGTTGTTGTTGCCGCGCTTGCTCTGCGAGAGTTCGTCGCCGTGCGACAGCATCGGCACGCCCTGCGAGAACAGCAGCGTGGCGACGAAGTTGCGCTTCTGCCGCTCGCGCAGCGCCTGGATTTCCGGGTCGGTCGACGGGCCCTCGACGCCGAAGTTGTAGCTCAGGTTGTTGTTTTCGCCGTCGCGGTTCTGTTCGCCGTTGGCCTCGTTGTGCTTGGCCGAATACGACACGAGATCGTGCAGCGAGAAACCGTCGTGCGCGGTCACGAAGTTGATGCTGGCGTACGGCCGGCGGCCGCTCAGTTCGTAGAGGTCGCTGCTGCCGGCCAGGCGCGTGGCGAGCTCCGACACCTGGCGCCCGTCGCCGCGCCAGAAGCGGCGCACCGAGTCGCGGTACTTCCCGTTCCACTCGGTCCAGCCGACCGGGAAGTTGCCCACCTGGTAGCCACCCTCGCCGAGATCCCACGGCTCGGCGATCAGCTTCACCCTCGACAGGATCGGGTCCTGGTGGATGATGTCGAAGAACGCGCCCAGCTTGTCGACGGCATGGAGTTCGCGCGCCAGTGCGCTCGCCAGGTCGAAGCGGAAGCCATCGACGTGCATCTCGAGCACCCAGTACCGCAGGCTGTCCATGATCATCTGCAGCACGCGCGGGCTGCGCATGTTGAGCGTGTTCCCGCAGCCGGTGAAGTCCTCGTAGAAGCGCTTGTTGCCCGGCGTGAGCCGGTAGTACGACACGTTGTCGATGCCGCGCAGCGAGAGCGTCGGCCCGCGCTGGTCGCCCTCGCACGTGTGGTTGTAGACGACGTCGAGGATGACCTCGAGCCCGGCCGCGTGCAGGCCGCGCACCATCATCTTGAACTCGCGCACCGACTCCTGCGGCGACCGCGACACCGAGTACCGGATGTCGGGCGCGAAGTAGGCCAGGGTGTTGTAGCCCCAGTAGTTGACCAGCCGCTTCTGCGCGAGATGCCACTCGTCGGTGTGATGGTGGATCGGCAGCAGTTCGACCGCGGTCACGCCGAGCGACTTCAGGTGCCGCAGGGCCGGTTCGGTCGTCAGCGCCAGGTAGGTGCCCCGCAGGTCCTCGGGGATCTCGGGCATCAGCCGCGTGAACCCCTTCACGTGCAGCTCGTAGATCACCGTCTGGTGCCACGGCGTGCGCAGGGGCTTGTCGTCGCCCCACGTGAACGAGGTGTCGCACACGGCGGCCAGCGGCGCATACGCCGCGCTGTCGCGCGTGTCGAAGGTGAGGTCGTCGGTCGTGCCGCTGACGTTGTAGCCGAACACCGAGTCGTGCCAGCGCAGCGATCGGCCCATGGCCTTGGCATAGGGATCGACGACCAGCTTGTGCGGGTTGAAGCGGTGGCCCTGCGCCGGTTCATACGGTCCGTACACGCGGTAGCCGTACAACTGGCCCGGCCGCACGTCGGGCAGGTAGCCGTGCCAGACCTGGTCGGTGCGCTCGACGAGCGGGATCCGGATCGATTCGCGTCCCGCGTACGGCGAATCGAACAGGCAGAGCTCGACGGCCGTGGCGTGCTCGGAGAAGAGCGCAAAGTTGACGCCTACGCCATCCCACGTGGCACCGAGCGGATACGGATGACCGGTCCAGACGCGCATGGCGGCCTACGAACGCGGCGCGCCGCCAGACGCCAGATCACTGAGGATGGCTTCGGCGGCGCGTCGTCCGGCGGCAAGCGCGCCGTTGATCGACGCGTTTTCGACATGGTCGCCGCAGACGTAGAGGCCCGGCGATCGGCGCACCGGACGCGCGGCGGGCTCGAGGGTGCCCGGTGACTGGTCGAACTGCGCCCACCGGATGCGATACGTCCGCAGGTGCCGCCACGACCGGAGTTCGTCGTCGCCGTACCACTCCTGCATCTGTGTGCGCACGGATTGCTCGAGGTCGGCGTCGCTCGCTCCGGGAGTCCCCACGACCACGGCCGAGATGAGTGCCTGGCCCTCTGGGCCGTACGTCGGCGCCACGTCGGTCATCACCGCCAGGTTCAGCACCGGCCCGCGACCGTCACCGTTGAGCACGACCATCGGCGACGACACCGGCGAACGATCTGCCGCGAAATACACGCATGACACCGGCCGCGCGGTCGTGGTCTGTCGCGCCCCGGTCAGCGTGGCCGCCTCTTCGAAGTCCGTCGCCACGACCACGGCCGCCGCGTCGAGTTCCTCGCCCTGCTCGAGGACGACGCCCGTCACCGACTGGTCGCGCCGCCTGATCCCGCAGACCCGAGTCCGCAGCCGCAGCGATCCATCGGGCAGCGCCGACGCGAGCTGCGCCGGGATCGCGCCCATCCCCGCAGCCGGCACGACCGTGTCGCCCTCCGAGAGCATGCGATAGACGAAGTAAAGCATCCGGCTCGTCGTCACGAGGTCGGGGTCGAGGAAGATCCCGCCGAGAAACGGCGTGAAGAACCGGTCGATGATCATCGGCGAAAAGCCGATCTCGGCGAGTTCCTCGCGAATGGGCCGCTCGGGCGCGCGGAAGATCGCTTCGAGTGACTGGTTGAGGGCCCGCTGCCGCAACAGCAGCACGCGCATCTTGTCGCCGATCGTTCCGACCGGCGCCATGACGCCGCCCAGTGCCTCGATGGGTGCCCTGAAGGGGTCGATGACCTTGTGGAAGGCGCCGTCGGCCCGCACCAGTGCCCCCGGCTTGAACGGCCGGAAGTCGAGCGCGTCGTAGTCGAGGACGCGCCTGGCCTCGGGATACGCCGTGAAAAACACCTGGAAGCCGCGATCGAGGCTGAAGCCCTCGACCATGTCGGTGCGCACGCGGCCGCCGACTCCGTCGTCGGCTTCGACGACGACGACGCGATGGCCGGCCAGGTGCAGTTCGCGGGCGCAGTTGAGGCCCGCAAGGCCGGCGCCGACGATGACGATGGGCGCCGATGGAGACGAGGTCGACGAATCAGCGGTCATACGCGGGGTCCAAGTGTAGTCGATCGGTTCACACCGGCGTCGCGGGGAGGAACGGCCGTTCGGCAGGTGGCTGCCCGTGCGTGGCGCGTGGCACGCGCGGGCCGGTCACGGCTGGCCGAGAAGGTGGCGCAGGCAACCTTCGACTGCAGGGTGCCTGAACACGAATCCGGTCTGTACGAGGCGCTCGGGCAACACCCGCGCCGAGGCCAGCAGCAGCGGGTCGGCCATCTCGCCAAGCATCAGCCTGAGCGCAAAGGCGGGGGCCGGGACGAGTGCCGGGCGGTGGAGCACACGCCCGAGCGTGCGGGCGAACTCTCGCTGCGGCACGGGCTCGGGTGCCGTCGCGTTCATCGGTCCGGTGATGGCCTCGGTGTGGATGGCATGCACGATCGCGCCGAGCATGTCGTCGATCCCGATCCAGCTCTGGTATTGAGTGCCTGGCCCCAGCGGGCCGCCTGCGCCGAGCCTGAACGGGAGGAGCATCTGCTGCAGGGCCCCGCCGGCCGGCGTCAGCACGATGCCGGTGCGCGCGAGCACCACGCGGATGCCCGCCTGCGCGGCGGGTGCCGTGGCCTCTTCCCATTCGACGCCGACGTCACTCAGGAACCCCGTCCCCGGCGCACTGGCCTCGGTGAGGACGTCGCTGCCGCGATCCCCGTAGTAGCCGATGGCCGACGACGACACCAGCACGCGCGGAGGCGACGGCAACGCGGCGAGCGCGGCGCAGAGGCGTCCGGTCGGCCCGACGCGGCTGTCGCGGATCTCGCGCTTCCACGCGTCGCTCCAGCGCTGCCCGGCGATGTTCGCGCCCGCGAGGTGGACGACGGCGTCGAGGCCGTCGAGTTTCTCTCGATCGATCGCTCCGGTGGTTGGCTCCCAGTTCGCCGTGCCCGCGTCGGTCGCGGAACCGCCGCGCGCGAGGCGGATCACCTGGTGGCCCGCGGTCGTCAGGAACGGCACCAGGTGACGCCCGATCAGGCCAGAGCCGCCGGTGATGGCGATGCGCAGCGGCCGCGTCGGATAGCGCTCGTGGAATTCGATGTCGGCTTTCGTCATGGCGTGGCGGTACCTGAAGGTGCGCTCGAGGCGCGGCCGCACGAAGATGGGATCGGCGAGCGCGCCGAGCGGTCCGAGCGGCGGCATGTAGTCGATGTCGTCGTCGAGCACCGACACGCCAGGGCTGCGCGCCGTGACGCGGTGCGTGTGGACCCAGTGCGCGAACGGGCCGCCGCGTTGCTCGTCGCGGAACTGCTCGCCGGCGATGTAGTCGCGGTGCACGGCCGTCCAGCGAACCGGCACGGGCCCGGCGCGCATCTCGAGCACCGTGCGGGCTCCGTCCTCGATGCCGCCACGGCGTTCGATGATCTTCAACGACTCCCACGGGGGCACGAGGCGCTCGAACGCGCCGTCGCGCGCATGCCACGCAAACACGCGCGCGGCGGGGGCGCCGATGGTGACGGATGCCGTGAAGCGCATCGCCTCAGGCTGCCACGCCTGCCGCCCAGTCTGACAACGCGGTGAGGTCGGGCAGCGGCGTCACCGCAACGGCTTCGGCCGCAGCCGCGGCCCCCGCGCCGCCAACGACGAGCGGAACCCTCCTGGGAAGCCTGGCGCGGAGCGTCTCGAGCTGTTCGTGCGTGGCGGCGCCGCTGCTGGCGACCGAGATGCTGATGGCGACCGCGCGCGCGCCGAGATCGCACGCGACGTCGGCGATCTCGGTCGCGGGCGTATCGACCCCGAGATAGAGCACCCGGCAGCGCTGCATCGCGACGACCAGGGCGGCCATCTGCAGGCCCAGGCCGTGCCGCTCGCCTGGCAGGGTCGCAAACACCACCAGCGGGCCAGAGGCGTCGGCGTCGAACGAGGCACGGAACTCACGCAGGACGTCTTCGACGCGCTGCGTGAAGAAATGCTCGTGCCTCACGTGCAGCGTGCCGGCATGCCACGCGTCGCCGACGTGCGCGATCAGCGGGCTCATGCGTGCGCGCAGGAACTCCATCGTCCCAAGGCGGGCGGCGTCGTCGCGCAGCAGGCGTGTCAACTTGTCGCCATCGAACGCGGCGATCGCGTCGAGGTGTTCGCGCAAGGCATCGTCGTCTGGTGGTGTGCCGTCGTAGCGGGTGTCGGATGTCACCCGCGTCACATCCAGGAGCGCCGCGAGCTGTGCGTCGGTGGCGGCCACGACCGTGCTGGCGCGATGCCCCCGCGCGATGGCCTCGGCCATGCGACGCAGGCGAACAACGCACGACGGCGCGTACACGCGGTGCCCTGACGGCTTGCGTTCGGGCGACGGGAAGCCATATCGGGCTTCCCAGGTGCGGAGGGTCTCGACGGGGATGCCGGTGGCGCGCGCGAGCGCGCCGATCGAGAGGCGTGCGCCTGGGCCCTCGTCGGATTCGGCGTACGACGGTGGACCGGAACGGAACTGGGGATCGTGGGCCACGGGCGTCGAACCCGGCGGGGCGACCAGTGGCCGCCCCGCCGGTATCACTCTACATCTTCGGCAGGATGACGGCGTCGATCACGTGGATCACGCCGTTTGAGGCCGCGATGTCGGTCGTGACCACGTTGGCCGCGTCAACCGTGACCTTGCCGCCCGTAACGGCGATCTTCACCGACGAGCCCTGCACCGTCTTGGCGTCCTTGAGCTTGACGACATCGGCCGCCATGACCTTGCCCGCGACCACGTGGTAGGTCAGCACGGCCTTGAGCTTGGCCTTGTCGGCCGCGAGCGCGTCGAGCGTCGCCTTGGGCACCTTGGCAAACGCCTCGTCGGTCGGGGCGAATACCGTGAACGGCCCGGCGCCCTTCAGGGTCTCGACGAGGCCCGCGTCGGTCAGGAGCTTGGCGAGCGTCTTGAAGCTGCCGGCCTCGACAGCCGTGGTGACGATGTCCTTCTCGGCGGCCTGGGCGGGTGCGGCAATCGTGAGGGCAACGGCGAACGCAGACGTGAGGCTGAGCAAGCGCTTGAACATGACAACAACTCCTCGAGGCGGCCGTCTGGGCCGCGTGGATTCAGGCTCTGATGTAGTGTCGACGGCCCCGAAATGGCCAGGTGCGACATGTGTGCGGCACCCGGTGTCGCGCGCCGCGATCTTGCCAACGTGGGGTATGACGCCGGGATCGCGCGGAAGGTCCCGGGTAGTGCGATGCCCCTGCGACGGGTGGACTATGATCGCCGCGTCGTGCGTGTCGATGATTTCGATTTCGAACTGCCAGACGACCTGATCGCGCAGGCCCCGCCCGCGGAGCGCGGCACGTCGCGCCTGCTCGTGCTCGATCGGGCGACCGGGGCGACGCGCGCGCAGGTGGTTTCGGAACTCGTCGGGAGCCTCCGCGAGGGCGACCTCCTGGTGGTGAACGACACCCGCGTGTTTCCCGCGCGTCTGCTGGGCCGGCGCGATCCGAGTGGCGGGCAGGTCGAATGCCTGCTCCTCCAGCGTGACGATCACGAGCACTGGCAGGCCCTCGTGCATCCCGGCCAGAAGCTGAAGCCCGGCGCCAGGATGATCTTCGACGGCGAGGCGGGCACCATCCACGGCGAGATCGTGGGCCGCGAGACCTTCGGCAAGCGGCGCGTGCGGCTCGTGGCGGCTGGCGGTGCCGACATCATGCGCGTCATCGACGGCATCGGTCACATGCCCCTCCCGCCCTACATCAGGCGCGCCGATACGCTGTCGGATCGCGAGCGCTACCAGACGGTGTTCGCGCGCGAACGCGGATCGGTCGCCGCGCCGACGGCCGGCCTGCACTTCACCCCCGCGCTGCTCGAGGCGATCGCGGCGCACGGCGTCGAGCGCGTATCGGTGACGCTGCACGTCGGGTTCGGCACCTTCAAGCCCGTGCGCGTCGAGACGGTCGAGGAACACGTCGTCGATCCCGAGGCGTTCACGATCGACGAGCACGCCGCCGACGCCATTCGGCGCGCGAAGCGCGACGGGCGTCGCGTGATCGCCGTCGGCACCACGACGACGCGTGCGCTCGAGAGCGCTGCGGCCGAGGGCCATGGCGGCGTGCAGGCGGGCAGCGGCGTGGCGCGCCTGTTCATCAGGCCCGGTCACGAGTTCCGGGTGATCGACGGCCTCTTCACCAACTTCCACGTGCCGCGCTCGTCGCTGCTGATGCTCGTCTGCGCGTTCGCCGGGCGCGAGCGCGTGCTGGCGGCGTATCGCGAGGCCGTGCGGCAGGGGTTCCGTTTCTACAGCTATGGCGACGCGATGTTCGTCGCCTGATGACGGTGATCGCGCGTGAAAGGTAATGGCATGGTCCTGCCCTACGACGACTTCGACGTCTCTGACGTGACGACGTATCCGTTGACCTCGCGGGCGAGCAAGGTCGACGTGAGCCAGTTCGGCGCGGCCTACGACCGCGGCAGCGGGATGCCGGGCTGGTTCGCGTCGCTGCCCGCCATCCTCGCCGGTGCCGACCTGCGCGCCGTGGTCGAGGCCCTGTCGGCGGCCCGCGAGCGCGAGCGGCCGATCATCTGGGGCCTCGGCGGCCACGTGATCAAGACAGGCCTGGCGCCCGTGCTGATCGACCTCATGGCGCGCGGGTTCGTGTCGGCGGTGGCGATGAATGGCGCGGCCATGATCCACGACTTCGAGATCGCGATCGGCGGGCGCACGTCCGAGGATGTCGAGTCGGCGCTCGGGCCGGGCACCTTCGGGATGGCCGAGGAAACGGCGACGGGACTC
Source organism: Acidobacteriota bacterium (assembly GCA_016789685.1). Lineage (GTDB taxonomy): Bacteria > Acidobacteriota > Vicinamibacteria > Vicinamibacterales > JAFNAJ01 > JAEUQQ01. The sequence goes on from JAEUQQ010000545.1 coordinate 17,486, forward strand.
AACGGGGCCATCAACGACGGCGTGGGCCGTGGCCTCGGGATCGGGCAGGCGGTGTCGGCGTACCTGGCCGCAAGCGACGCGCCGTTCAAGGCGCTGTCGGTCGTGGCCGAGGCGGGCGCACGCGGGATCCCGGTGACGGTGCACGTGGCCGTCGGTACCGACATCATCCACATGCACCCGGCGGCGTCGGGCGCGGCCATCGGCGAAGGGTCGTTGCGCGACTTCCGGTACCTGACCTCGTCGGTGGCGCAGCTGGCCGGTGGCGCATACGTCAACTGCGGGTCGGCCGTGGTGCTGCCCGAGGTCTTCCTCAAGGCTGTCGCCCTCGCGAGGAACCGCGGCATGTCGCTCGAGGGCCTGACGACGGTGAACCTCGACTTCATCCGGCAGTATCGTCCCCAGACCAACGTGGTTCATCGTCCGACGGTGGGGATCGGGAAGGGGTACTCGCTGGTTGGGCACCACGAGCTGCTGATTCCGCTGATTGCCGCCGGGCTGATCGAGGGGTCGGGGCCGCCAGAATCAACGGAGCCGTAGCGGTCAGGGCCGGGGCGAGGCGGCTGGGCGATGCGGGCGACGCGACCGCCTGAGGCCAGCGACGGGGCTCATCCGGGTCCGGGACGCCGAGCCGCCGGCGATCGCCCTCCGGGCCGTAGCGCAGCGGCGCGAAGGCTGATAGAATCGCAGGTCGCTTCGGCGCCCGGCATGGCGGCCAGTGTTGAAGCGGCGTGTGCCGGAGTAGCTCAGCCGGTTAGAGCGAGCGTCTCATAAGCGCTAGGTCGGCGGTTCGAGTCCGCCCTCCGGCACCACTTTCCTCATTTTTCTCCGTTTTCTGACGCGAGGTGGCCATGACCGCGTTCGCGGCGCGAGTGCTTCGCACCGTCCGGGCGCAGGGCGTGGTGTCTCCGGGGGCACGGCTGGGTGTCGCGGTGTCGGGCGGGCCCGATTCCACGGCCCTGTTGCTTGTCATGCTCGAGCTGGCGCCGACGCTCGGGGTCACGGTCGATTGCGTCATCCACGTCAACCACGGGTTGCGCGGTCAGGTGGCCGACGACGATGAGAAGAGCGTCGAGGCCCTGTCGGCGGCTTGTGGCGTCGGGTTCGAGCGGGTCCGGGTCGATGTGGCGGCGCACGCGCGTCGTCATGGCTGTTCGGTCGAGGCGGCGGGGCACCGGTTGCGCCGGCAGGCCTTCGAGGCCGTCGGGCAGGCGAGGGGCCTCGATGCGGTGGCGACGGGACACACCCTCGACGACCAGGCCGAGACGATCCTCATGCGCCTGATCCGGGGAGCCGCGGCGCGTGGGTTGCGCGGGATGTCGCCACGGCGGGGACTGATCATTCGCCCCTTGCTGGCCACACCGCGCAGGGCCGTCGAGGCGTATCTGGTTGCCCGGGGGGTGACCGCGCGCGACGACGCATCGAACCGCGACCTGACGATCCCTCGTAATCGGATCAGGCACGAGTTGTTGCCGCTGCTCGAGGCCAGGTTCTCGCCAAGGATTCGGGAGTCGCTGGGCCGGATGGCGGCGCACGTTGCGGTAGACGACGACGAGTTCCTCGCGCAGGCCTCGGCCGTCACGGCGCGGTTCGAGGCGGGCGAGGGGGCGGTGAGCGTCCCGGCCGGGGCCGTTGCTGCGGTGACAAGGCCGGTCAGGCGGCGCGTGGCGCAGGCCGCGCTGGCCGCGCTCGGGGTGCCCGCGTCGGCCGGACGCATCGAGCGTCTCGAGGCGGCGATGGCGGGCTCAGGAGGCCCTTCCGTCACCATCGGGGCGATTACGGTGTCAAACCACCAGGGGCGCATGGTGGTGGCGCGCGCCGGTGGGCGGAACGGCCCGCCGCGGCGCGGCATCGTAGGCAGTGGGGCCGGGGGCGCCGAACTCCTGCCCGGGCAGGTCGCACGGCTTGGCCCGTGGGACGTGTCGGCCGACGAAGCGGTCGTGGCATGCGCGGTGCGTCCCGCAGGTGAAGTGGCGATCGACGCCGAGCAGGTAGTGTTACCCCTGGCGGTGCGGGCACGGCGGCCTGGCGACCGGCTCAGACCCCTCGGGGCGGCCGGGCGTCGAAAGGTGCAAGACATTTTCGTGGATCGGAAAGTGCCGCGTGCGTCACGCGACACGACCCCGATCGTGGTCGATGCCCTGGGCCGGATCGTGTGGGTGGCCGGGCACGTGGTCGCGCATGACGCGCGGGTCACGGCAACGACAACTCGCATGTTACTCTTGACGCTACGGCCCGCAGGAGGCGCGGTTTGAACTCCACGCTGAAGAGTTTGTTGTTCTGGATGGTGCTCGTCGTCGTCGGCGTGCTCATCTGGAATTTCTCGACGACGTTCCAGACACGCGATCAGCCCAAGCTGTTCAGCGAGTTCGTCAAGGACCTTGACCAGGGACGCGTCAAGTCGGTGACGATCACCGGGAACGAGATTGCCGGCGAGCTGTCGTCGGGGACGAAGTTCCGTACCTACGCGCCCGCGCAGTACGAGGGCCTGGGGAACAAGCTCGTCGAGAAGGGTGTCGAGCTCAGCGCCGAGAAGGAGACGGTGAGCCCGTGGGCCACGCTCCTGTACGCGTGGGCACCCATCCTGCTCATGATCGGCTTCTGGATCTTCTTCATGCGGCAGATGCAGAGCGGCGGCAACAAGGCGCTGTCGTTCGGCAAGAGCCGCGCGAAGCTCTCGTCGGGCACCCAGAAGAAGGTGACGTTCAAGGACGTCGCGGGTGTCGACGAAGCCAAGGAGGAACTCCAGGAGATCATCGAGTTCCTGCGCGAACCGCAGAAGTTCCAGAAGCTCGGCGGCCGCATTCCCAAGGGCGTGCTCCTGATGGGCCCCCCGGGGACGGGCAAGACCCTGCTCGCGCGCGCCGTGGCCGGTGAGGCCAACGTCCCGTTCTTCTCGATCTCGGGTTCCGACTTCGTCGAGATGTTCGTCGGCGTCGGCGCTTCGCGCGTCCGCGACCTCTTCGAGCAGGGCAAGAAGAACGCGCCCTGCATCATCTTCATCGACGAAATCGACGCGGTCGGCCGCCACCGCGGCGCCGGCCTCGGCGGCGGGCACGACGAACGCGAGCAGACGCTCAACCAGTTGCTGGTCGAGATGGACGGCTTCGAGTCGAACGAGGGCGTCATCCTCGTGGCGGCCACGAACCGTCCCGACGTGCTCGATCCGGCGCTGCTGCGCCCCGGCCGCTTCGACCGCCGCATCGTCGTCAACCGTCCCGACGTAAAGGGGCGCGAGGGGATCCTCGCCGTCCACACGAAGAAGATCCCGATGTCTGACGACGTCGACATCCACGTGCTCGCGCGTGGCACCTCGGGCTTCTCGGGCGCCGACCTCGCCAACCTCGTGAACGAGGCAGCGCTGAATGCGGCGCGCTACAACAAGAAGGTCGTCGCGATGGTCGACTTCGAGTTCGCCAAGGACAAGGTCCTGATGGGCTCGGAGCGGCGATCGATGATCGTCAGCGAAGAAGAGAAGAAGCACACGGCGTATCACGAGGCCGGGCACGCGCTCGTGGCGGCGCTCATCCCCGAGGCGTTGCCGGTGCACAAGGTGACGATCATCCCGCGCGGGATGGCGCTCGGCGTCACCACGTTCCTTCCCGAGAACGACCGTGTCGATCTCAACAAGGAGCAGGCCGAGGCGCAGATCGCCGTGGCGATGGGCGGCCGCGTCGCCGACGAGGTCTTCTGCAACATGAAGACGGCCGGCGCAGCGAGCGACATCGAGAAGGCCACCGAACTGGCGCGGCGCATGGTCTGCGAGTGGGGCATGAGCGAAGCGCTCGGTCCGCTGGCGTTCGGCAAGAAGGAAGAGCAGATCTTCCTCGGCCGCGAGATCGCGCAGCACCAGGACTACTCGGAAGAAACGGCCATCCGTATCGACGAGGAAGTCAAGACGCTGGTGATGTCGAACTACGAGCGTGCCCGGCGCCTGCTCGAGTCGCACCGCGAGATCCTCGAGCGGATGGCGCAGGAGTTGCTCGTCCGCGAGGTGATCGACGCCGAGCAGGTGCGGCGCATCATTGCCGGCGAGGCGCTCGACGCGCAGAAGGTGTCGTCGAACGCGCAGCCTGCTGATGCCGCCGATGCCAAGGGCGACGAGCGGCCGGCCATCGTGCCGTCGCTCAACAAGCCGGTTCCGCAGTCGTAAGCTCGACTGCGGGGGAGCCAGCGGCCCGGGTGTCTCGCTCAGAGGCGCCCGGGCCGTCGTCTGTACGGACGGGGCGCGGTATTCTTCCCCCCATGTCGGCGCTGACCTACGGGTCCTACCTCGAGATCGAGGCACTCCTGTCGCTGCAGCATCCCCGCTCCGAGGGGCCCGAGCACGACGAGATGCTGTTCATCGTCATCCACCAGGTGTACGAGCTCTGGTTCAAGGAAGTGCTGCACGAGCTCGACCGCGTGGTCGTGCTGCTGAGCGACGGCGATGCGACGCGGGCGAGTCATACGCTGAAGCGCGTGCTGACGATCCTCAAGGTGCTGGTGTCGCAGCTCGACATCCTCGAGACGATGACGCCCCTCGAGTTCCAGTCGTTCAGGGCGAGGCTCGAGGCGGCGTCGGGCTTCCAGTCGGATCAGTTCAGGCAGATCGAGTTCCTGCTGGGGGTGAAGCGCGAGGAATCGCTGCACCGGTTTGCCGAGGGGAGCCGCGCGCGCGTGGCGCTCGAGCGGCGCTTCCACGAGCCGACGCTGTGGGATGCCTTCCTCGAGTACCTGTCGAACGAGGGGTATGCGATTCCGCCGATGCTGTTGAGCCGGGATGTGACGCACCGGGTGCCGTTGTCGGCCGAGGTCCAGGAGGTCCTGCTGCACGTCTACCGCCGCGACGCCACGAACGCGGAGCTGTGCGAGCGGCTGGTGGACCTCGACGAAGGGCTCCAGGAGTGGCGGTACCGCCACGTCAAGATGGTGGAGCGGACGATCGGCGCCAGGATGGGCACGGGCGGGTCGGCGGGTGCCGAGTATCTGCGCAGCACCCTCGGTCAGCCCCTGTTCCCCGACCTCTGGGAGATCCGCACCAAGCTGTAACCCCCGTCGGGGTCACGTCTTTCATTGCAGCATTTCTCAAGACCTGACCCCGGCTGGCTCGGGGGTCAGGTCTTGCGTTTTGCTGCAATGAAAGACGTGACCCCTTCTGAGGCGGCCTACAATGGCGCGCATGCATTCGTACCATGTGCCCCTCGCGCACGGACGCGCGCTCGTGCTGGGGCCGCGCACCCTCGTCATGGGCATCCTCAACGTGACCCCTGACTCGTTTTCTGACGGGGGGCGCTACGCGAGTGTCGAGGCCGCTGTCGAGCGCGGGCGACGCATGCTGGCCGAGGGGGCCGACATCCTCGACATCGGGGGCGAGACGACCCGCCCGGGCGCGACACCCATCTCGGCAGACGAGGAATGGCACCGCGTTGGCCCCGTCGTCGAGGCCCTGGCCTCGACCACTGGAGCGATTCTCTCGATCGACACCTACAAGGCCGACGTGGCCAGGGCCGCGATCGACGCCGGCGCGTCGCTGATCAACGACATCAGCGGACTCCAGTACGACCCGGCACTCGCCGGCGTCGCCGCCGCGACCGGCGCGGGCCTGGTGCTGATGCACATGCGTGGGAGGTCGGGCGACATGTACTCGGCCGCCACCTACGACGATGTGGTCGACGAGGTGGCCAGGGAACTCTGGGAGGCCCTGATGCGCGCGCACGACGCAGGCGTGCCGCGCGAAGCCATCGTGCTCGACCCAGGCATCGGCTTCGCCAAGCGCGCCGGCCACAGCCTCAGCCTGCTGGCGCACCTCGACGCAGCGCCCCTGGCGGCGCTCGAGCGCCCGTGGCTGCTCGGGCCCTCGCGCAAGTCGTTCCTCACCGCGTCGATCGGCGAGGTCGCGCCGGCCGAGCGCGACTGGGCGACCGCGGCTGCGGTCACCGCCTCGGTGCTCTACGGCGCCCATGTCGTGCGCGTCCATCGGGTTGCGGAAATGGTGCAGGTCGTGCGGGTGGCGGATACAATCAGGGCCGCACGCGCGGGAGGTCGCCCGACGGGGGCCTAGCCCGGCACCGTCGCCCGGCGTGCACTTCGGCAAACACATGGACGCGCTGCAGACCTACCTCAGCCAGCTCCCCCTCACGTGGTGGGATGTCGTCGACCTCCTGGTCGTCGCCGTCGTCATCTACGAGGGGTTGAAGCTGATCCGTGGCACCCGCGCCGTGCAGATGGCGATCGGGTCGCTGCTGCTCGTCCTGCTGTACTTCTTCTCGCGCTGGGCGCCGCTGCAGACGGTCAACTGGGCCATCCGCAACATCATCGGCTACGTGGTCTTCGCCGGCATCGTCCTGTTCCAGTCCGACATCCGGCGCGCCCTGGCCCACTTCGGACGCGCCCCCGTCTTCCGCTACTTCCAGCGGCGCAACGCGCCGGTCGACGACGTGATCGAGGAACTGGTGGTGGCCGCAACGATCCTCGCCGAGAAGCGACTCGGCGCGATCATCGCCATCGAGCGTGCGATCGGCCTGCGAAACTACATCGAGTCGGGGATTCCCCTCGACGCCACCGTGACGCACGACCTGCTGATCAGCATCTTCCAGACGAGCGCCCCCCTCCACGATGGCGCGGTGATCCTGCAGGAAGATCGACTGGCTGCGGCGGCGTGCTTCCTGCCGCTGACCGTCAATCCGCAGCTGTCGCGTGAACTCGGGTCGCGCCACCGCGCCGCCATCGGCCTCACCGAAGAGAACGACGCGATTGCGCTCGTCGTGTCTGAAGAGACCGGGAAGATCTCGCTGGCGCTCGAGGGACGCATCGAACGTGGCCTCGGCGCCGACCTGCTGCGCGCGCGGCTCACCGAACTGATCACCGAGCGCCGGCCCACGAACACCCGCGGCGAGCGACGTCGCGAGATGGGGGGGATGTGATGGCCTACCATCCCTTCAGGAACCCCGGTCTCAAGCTCGTCTCGGTCGTGCTGGCCACGTTGCTGTGGTTGACCGTCTCGCGCGACCAGGTCGTGGAACGCAGCGTTCGCGTGCCGCTCGAGTTCCAGAACGTGCCCGAGGGCATCGAAATCGTCGGCGACCCGCCCGGGACGGTCGACGTGCGCGTGCGCGGGGCGTCTGGGCAGGTCAGCCGCATCGAGGCGGGAGAGATCGTGGCGGTGCTCGACCTGCGCGGCGCGCGCGCCGGGCAGCGGCTCTTCCACCTCCTGACCGACCAGGTGCGGGCACCCTTCGGCGTCCAGGTCGCACAGATTTCGCCGCCCACCGTCTCGCTTGCGTTCGAACGCTCGGGGGCCAAGGTCGTCCCGATCACCCCGGCGATCGAGGGCGCGCCCGCCGCAGGCCACGTCGTCGGCAAGATCACGAGCGAGCCGGCGGTCGTCGAGGTCATCGGGCCAGAGAGCCGGCTCAAGCTGCTCACGGAGGCGACCACCGAGCCGATAAGCATCGAGGGAGCCTCGCGGACCGTGCGCGACGTCGTGACCGTGGGCGTCGAGGATGCGGCGCTGCGACTGCGCGAAGGCCGCACCGCGAGCGTCACGGTCACCATCCCGGCGGCGCCCATCGATCGCGCGTTCACGGGAGTGGCCGTCAGGTTGCGCAATGTCGGGCAGGGGTTGCGGGGACGGGTCGAGCCCGCCGCCGTCACCGTGATGCTCCACGGGCCCGGCGACATCGTGCGGGCGATCGAGCCGCGCGGCTTCGACGTGTATGTCGACCTGGCCGACCTGCGTCCGGGTCGCCACTCGGTTCCGGTGAGGCTCGATGGCATCCCCGACGGCATCGCCGTGGCGCGGATCGAGCCCACGATGGTGCAGGTGAGGATCCAGTAGCGGCCGCACGTCGTGCGGCCGGTAACGGTGCGACCACAATCCCGGACCGCGTTCCCCGGCGGCCCAGGCAGGACACATGGCTGAGAAACTGTTTGGCACCGACGGCGTCCGTGGCAAGGCCGGGGAGTACCCGCTCGATCCGCCGACCGTGGCGCGGTTCGCGGCCGCCCTCGTCAAGGCGTTGCCGTATTCGTCGTCGACGGGCGCGCGCATTCTGGTCGGGCGCGACACCCGCGAATCGGGGACCTGGATCGAGCGCGAGATCGCCCGTGGCGTGCGCGGAATGGGCGCGCGGCTGACCTCGGCGGGCGTGCTGCCGACGCCGGCGACGGCCTACCTCACCAAGTCGATGGAGTTCGACGCTGGCATCGTGATCTCGGCGTCGCACAATCCGTTCGAAGACAACGGCATCAAGGTGTTTTCGGGCGAAGGCGAGAAGTTCGACGAAGACCTCGAAGCGCACGTCGAGTCGGTGATGGCCGACCCGTCGTGGGTCGTCGATGCCGAGCACGGGCCGCCCGTCGAGCAGCGCGACATGGTGGCCAGCTACATCACGCATGCCAGGACCGCGCTCACCGACATGTCGGCCCTGCGCCGTTCGAAGGTCGTGGTCGACTGCGCGAACGGGGCGACCGTCACCGTGGCGCCGCGGCTGTTCCGCGACCTCGGGTTCGACGTGACCCTGCTCGGTGCGACCCCCGATGGCCGCAACATCAACCTCGGGTGCGGCTCGACGCATCCCGAACACGTGGCCAACGCCGTCCGCGAGGGCGGGCACATCCTCGGCGTCTCGTTCGACGGTGACGGCGACCGGTGCATTCTCGTCGATGGCAATGGCCAGATCATCGACGGCGACGCGATCATGCTGATCCTCGCGCGGCACATGAAGATGCACCGCGAGCTGAAGGGCAACACGGTCGTGGCCACGGTCATGAGCAACATCGGTCTCGAACTCGCGCTGGCCAGGCACGACATTGCGATGGTGCGCACGCCCGTCGGCGACAAGTACGTGGCCGACGTCATCGCCAAGAACGACTACGCCCTCGGCGGCGAGCAGTCGGGGCACATCATCCTGTCTGACTACCTCTTCACCGGCGACGGCATCGTGACGGCCCTCGCGGTGTTGCGCGTCATGGCCGACACCGGGCGGTCGCTGGCCGACCTGGCGGCCGAGTACGTGCGCTACCCGCAGGTCCTGCTCAACGTGCGCGTCAAGGAGCGCCGCGACATCACGCAGGTGCCCGCGCTCGTCGACGTCATGCAGCGCATCGAGGCCGAACTCCACGGCAACGGCCGCCTGCTGGTGCGGTACTCGGGCACCGAGCCCCTGCTGCGGATCATGCTCGAGGGGCAGGACCAGGCGCAGATTCACGCCTGGGCCGAAGAGATCGCCTCGGTCGCGCGCGCGGCCCTCTGACCCCTCCCCGGCCCCGCTGATTTGGGTGGAATCGGCGGGCGGCGCTCCATTTTGCACACCGAGCCGAATCCTGGCGACGCCAGCGGAACGGCGAACCCCGGCTCGCCGGTGGTGGTCAACGGCCGAGGTGGGGGAGGGGGGGCTGCCGGGTGAATCCCCGCGGTATGATCCGGAATCCAATGATCGCGGTCGGCTCTGCCGGCCGCGCCTGGCTGCCGCCGCCTCGCCCGTGAGGGCGTCAGCTATACTGAAACGTGATCTGCCGGTGTTGCCGGCACCAACCGAGAGATACGACGAATGGTCAACGTGACGACACTCGCGGCCGAGAAAATCAACGAGCTTCTCGCCGATGAACAGAAGCCGGGCGCCGGCCTGCGCGTGTTCGTGCAGGGTGGCGGATGCTCGGGGTTCCAGTACGGCCTCATCATCGAGGAAAACGGCGCGTCGCCCGACGCCGACTCGGTGTTCCAGTCGAACGGCGTGACGCTCTACGTCGATCCCATCAGCGCGCGGTACCTCAAGGGCGCCGAGGTCGATTTCGTCGATAACGTCGCCGGCGGCGGGTTCACCATCCGCAACCCCAACGCGAAGTCGACCTGCGGGTGCGGGTCGTCGTTCAGCGCCTGAGTTCGCGCGCACCTGGTCCCCGCGACGCCGCCCCGCCGGCCTCGCGGGGGCCCTCTGCACGGTCACCGATGGACTCACCTGCCGACTTCGTCGAGAGCCGCCGGCCCGCCGGGTCGAAGCGATCGGGCAAGCGTGACTTCATCGTCGACACGTTCCTGGCGCAGACCGGCCACCTGACGGCCGACGATCTCGTTGCCCTCATCCGCAAGGCCGACAGCCGCATCAGCCGCGCCACCATCTACCGCACGCTGCAGTGGATGGTCGATGCGAAGATCGCGCAGAAGGTCGACTTCGGCGAGGGACGCTCGCGCTACGAGCGCGCCTATCGACACCCACGGCACTTCCACCTGATCTGCGAAGCCTGCCACCGGTCGTTCGAGTTCCTCAGCTCCGACATCGAGTCGATGCTCGACGAGGTCGTCGAGTCACGCGGTTTCGAGGTGCACAAGGCCACCATCCAGGTGCACGGCACGTGCGAGCGGTGCCGCACGGGCTCATCGACCAGAGACGACGAGGGATCGACCGAGCGTCTCTTTGCGCGGGACGCGTTGCGTGTCGCGATCGCGACCGAGAAGAGCGGGCTGGCGTTCTACACGCGGGCCGCGCGGATCGTGCGCGACGCGCGCGGCAAGCAGGTGTTCCTGAAGCTTGCCGACGAAGAGAAGACGCACCTTGCGACCCTGCAGAAGCGCTACGACGAGCTGCTCGCCGAGGATCCGCAGCTCGATTCGCGTCCGGCGTTCCTGTTCTTCAAGGGCGCGGCCAACGGCATCTTCGCATCGGGCGTCGAGGAACTCGCGGCCGGCGTCGATGACCGCAAGGCGCTGCTGATCGGCATCAGGTGCGAGCGCGGATCGCACAAGTTCTTCAAGAAGTACGGCGACAGGTTCGAGGACTCGGAAGGCAAGCGCATCTTCCTCGAGTTTGCCGACGAAGAGAAGCAGCACATGGACCTGCTCGTCGCGGAGTTCAAGGCCCTCAACGCGCGGATCGTGTCGGCCCGCAAGCGACGTCCCAGCCAGGCGCGCTCCACGCAGGCACGGTGATCGCGCCCCGGGCGGCGATCGTGCCGGCCGTCACCCCCCCCTCCTCTCCCGGCAGGCTCATGACGTCTTCGCATGCAGGCGGTGTCACCGCCATCGAGATCGACGGCATCGTCAAGGACTACCGCGGTCTCCGTCCGTTGCGCGTGACGGCGCTGCGCGTGGCGCGCCGTGAACGCGTCGCGCTCTCGGGCCTCGATGCAGCCGGCGCCGAGGTGCTCGTCAACCTGATCAACGGCGCGGGAGCCCCAGACCAGGGCGTCGTGCGCGTCAACGGCCGCTCGACAGCCGATATTCCCGATGCCGAGGCCTGGCTGGCGTCGCTCGAGCAGTTCGGCATCGTGACGACTCGTGCGGTGCTGCTCGAGGGATCGACCGTCGCGCAGAACCTCGCGATTCCCTTCACGCTGGCAATCGACGGCCTCACCGCCGACGTGCTCGAGCGCATCGCCGCGCTTGCTGAGGAAGTGGGCATCTCGACCGCGATGCTCGACCTGCCGATCGCGCAGGTGGGGGCCGACGTGCGCCTGCGCGTGCACTTCGCCAAGTCGCTGGCCCTCGGGCCAGACCTGCTCCTGCTCGAACATCCGACCCTCGGGCTCGAGCCGGCGCAGACGCCGGCGTTTGCGGCCGACGTCGTGCGGGTGTGCGAGGTGCGGGGGCTCACGGCGCTCGCCATCTCGAACGATCAGGCGTTCATCCAGGCCGTGGCAACCCGGGCCCTCTCGCTGGTGCCCGCGACCGGTGAACTCGTCGAACCACGCTGGTGGCAGCGCTGGTTCGGTTTCTAGAACGCCGCGCCGTGGCGGGGCCTCGGCACGTTGCCGGGGTGCCGATCCGGCGGCCAGGCAGGGAATCACGCGCGTGGCGCCGCGCCGACGCGCCGAAGGGGACGAGCACGCATGCCGCAACTGCTGTTGTTCGACATCGATGGCACGCTGATCCTCACCGGCCGAGCCGGGGTCAGGGCGATGAACCGGACGTTCCGCGAGACCCTGGGGATCGACGACGTCCTGGCGGGCGTCCCGCTCGCCGGCCGTACCGATCGGGCGATCCTCGGCGAGGCGCTGGCGCGTTTCGCGCCGGAGCATCCGGCCGACGATACGTGGCTGCTGGCGTTCAGGGACCGGTATCTCGAGTTGCTGACAGAAGAACTCGGCAGCGATCAGCCGGGCAAGCGGATCCTGCCCGGGATTGAGCCGCTGCTCGATGCGCTCGATGACCGGCCAGACGTGCACGTGGCGCTGCTGACGGGGAACTTCGCGCTGGGCGCCGAAGTGAAACTTCGGCACTTCGGGCTGTGGAGCCGCTTTCCGTGGGGGGCGTATGGCGATGCCGCCGTGAACCGCAACGACCTGCTGCCGGTGGCGTTCGCGCGTGCACGCGAGAACGGGCTCGGGGGCTTAAGTGCGGCGGACGTGGTGGTTATCGGCGATACGCCGCACGATGTCGCTTGCGCACACCATGGGGGTGCACGCGCCGTGGCGGTGGCGACGGGGCCATATAGTGAGGCTGCGCTCGAGGCGACCGGCGCAGAGGTGGTCGTGCCCGACCTGTCAGACACACGGGCAGTACTCTCGGCGATCGAGAGCCTGACCGCACGCGGCTGAAAACTGGCTTGGCGGAAGCGCCTGGGAGTCGAACCCAGCCCCCCCGACAGAGCGGGGGGCGACCGATTTTGAAGACCGGGAGGGCCACCGGGCCCCGTTCGCTTCCGCAGTCTCCGCACGTCATTCTACGCGCGGAGCCTGCCTGACCAGCAATCGGGGTCTAGTCGACGACGCGGACTTCGCCCGCCCGCGGGCCCTTCGGCGAGTCTTCCTGGACGTACTCGACGCGCTGCCCCTCGCGGAGCATCTCGAACACCGACCCACGCACCGACGAACGGTGGAAGAAATGCTCCGTCCCGCTCTCGTCGCGGATGAACCCGAAGCCCTTGTCGATGAGCAGGCGTGCAATGGTTCCCGATGGCATGACCCGAATCCTCCGAACGGACTCCTCCCCGAAACCGATTTTCGGTGAGGACGAAGCGGCGGCGGGCTGATCCTCAACCCACGCGCTCCGAGCCTCGCGCTCGCGTGCACCTGACACGCGGGCGCATTGTGGCTTGTTCCAGTTAGGTTGTCGGCAGTCTAGGGTGTTCCCAATAGCGAGTCAAGGCCGGAAACCGGCGGGGCCGACAATCCACTCCGGTTCCTCATCCTCATCCTCATCCTCATCCTCATCCTCGTCATCGTCCTCGTCGTCTTCGTCGTCCTCATCCGCCTCGTCGTCGGGGGTATCCCAGGGGATGTCGGACAGCGACAGCACGCGCGCGCAGGCAGCGGCCGGCGGCGCCTGCGGTGATGACCAGGCCGGCGTGACGCGCGTCACGACTCGGTCCCGGGAGGGGGCGTGGATGGCGCCGGCGCGGGGGGCGCTGCCAGCGGTTCAGCCGGAGTGGCTGTGGTTGGGGCAGCCTTGGGGGCCGGTGCCGGCGGCGTCGCGGCAGGCGTGGCGTCAGCAGATGTCGCCGGCGCTGCGGTTGGTGCCGCTGCTGCCGCAGCGGGCGTCGTGGCGGCTGGGGCCGCTGGCCTGGCCGCCGCGGGCTTGGCCGGTGCCGGCTTCGCGCCTGCCGGTGCGGCCGGCTTGGGCGGGGCCACCGTTGCCGCCGGGTGCGTCGTCCAGAAATGGCGTGCGCAACGCGGACAGACCCAGAACTGCTGCGGAGCCCACGGCGTGCCCGGCGCGGGGTCGCGCAGATCCATCGCGGTGCCGCAGCGTTGGCACGTCAGCGAGTGCGGTTTGGCAGGAACTTCGGGGGCAGCGGGAGTTGCGAGCGCGTCGTCGGCCACGATGGGGATGATACGCCCGTTGACAGCCGATGGGGAGGCGGATGACAACTGCTCCTGTCATGGTCGCCGCCATCGTCCTGTCGGGGGGCGCCTCGCGCCGGATGGGCCGCCCCAAGGCCCTGCTCACGCTCGCGGGCGAGACGTTCGTGTCGCGCATCGTGCGCGTCGTGCGCGACAGTGGCGCGAGCGACGTCACGGTCGTCACCGGCCCGCATCACGACGCCATCGAGGCTCACCTGCGCGGCACGGGGGCGCTCGACGGGCTCCGCCTGCTCAGGAATCCGCAGGCGGTCGCGGATCAGCTGTCGTCGTTGCGCATCGGGCTTGCCGCCGTGGACGACGATCCGACGATCGATGCGGTGGTGGTCGCGCTGATCGATCACCCACTGATCGACGCTGGCACCGTGCGCGCGTTGATCGCAACGCGCGACGCGACGGGCGCGCCCGTCGTGCGGCCCATCTGCGATGGCCGGCACGGGCATCCGGTGATCTTCTCGCGCGAGACGTTCGCGATGTTGCGGTTCGGCGACCTGCCCGATGGCGCAAAGGGCGTGCTGCGGGCGTTTGCGTCGCGCGAGGTGCTGATGCCGACCGTGGACCGCGGCGTGCTCGTGGACGTCGATACGCCAGACGACTATCGGGCGCTGAACCCTGGGGGCCCTGACCGCGATGCGGGCCCATCCGCGCTGACGCCTTGGTGACAGGCCCCGCGGAGCCATCTCGCCAGCCTGGTGGCGCCGGCCTCGGCCCCGGCATCGCGCAAGAGAGTGAGCACGCCCCGCCCGTTTCGTCGCCACGCGTCATCGAGCGGTCGCAACCTCGTTCCGCGACCCCCGCGCATTCATCGCCATGGCGGCGTCATCTGACACGAGCGGTCGCCACCAGTCGAATGCGAGGTGGAACGCGTAGCCGTAGCACACGTAGGCCACGGTGAGGCCGATGTCGGCCGTCAGGGCCTCACGCCACCCGAGGTCGGTCACGGCGACGAGCATCGGCCACGTGAACAGCGTCAGCGAGAGTTCGAGTCCGCACGCGTGCAGCCATCGGCAGGTGTGCGACCGAGCGCTCGCACGCTGGCCGCGGATGCGCCATTCGAGCCGGTCGCACCATTCGTTGTACGCGCCGGTCCAGGTCATCGCCACGAGCGACAGCACGACGAGGGCCATGGCCGATTCGTCGACCGACAGGCCGGCGTACCAGGCGAGGCCCGGGCTGACGATGGCGACGCCGAGCACTTCGTAGGCGACGACCTGGGCCAGCCGTTCGCGGGGCGTGCGAAGCGTCCGCGGCGCGTTGGCGGGGACGGGCATGTTGCTCATCGTTGTCGCTCGACCGCGATGGCGGGGAGCCGCTTTCGCTGTTGGTCTACGCTCGTCACTACGGAAGCAGGCACGGAATCCGGCCACGACGCTGGCGGGCCGCCGCGAGGGATGCACATGAGCTACGCAGGCAAGACGATCGTCATCACCGGCGCTTCAGAGGGGATCGGTGCCGAGCTGGCCCTCCAGCTGGCCGCCGACCGGCCCAACCTGGTCATCGCCGCCAGGCGTCTCGACCGGCTCGAGGCTGTTGCCGAGGCGTGCCGCGCACGCGGGGCCGCGGTGGTCGCCATCGCAGCCGACGTGGCGGACGACCACGACTGCCGGGCACTGATCGATGGTGCGCTGGCGGCGTTTGGCGACATCGACGTCCTGGTGAACAACGCCGGCGTCTCGATGCACGCACGGTTCGACGAGATCACGGACTTCTCGACCTTCGAGCGGCTGTGGCGCTTCAACTGCCTGGGGACGGTGCAGTGCACGCGGCATGCGTATCCGTCGCTGAAGCGGCGGCGAGGCCTCATCGTTGGCGTGTCGTCGCTGGCCGGGAAGACGGGCGTGCCCGAGCGGACCACCTACTGCGCCAGCAAGTTCGCGCAGACGGGCTTCCTCGAGGCCCTGCGCGTCGAAGCCGAGGAACACGGTGTTGCGGTGCTCATTGCGTGCCCAGGGGTCGTGGCGACCGAGATTCGCCGCCGTGGCCTGGACGCCCGCGGCGAAGTGGCCGGGGTCTCTGGGCTCGAGGAGCGCGCCGCGATGCCGGTCGAGGAGTGTGTGCGGCAGATTGTCGTGGCGATGCGCGCCCGCCGACGCGACCTGATCATGACGACTCAGGGCAAGGTCGGGATGTGGCTCAAGCTCATCGCGCCGCGTCTCGTGGATCGAATGGCCCGATCGGCCCTGGCGCGCACGCGCACCTGATGGGGCTGGGAGTCCCCCCCTGCGCCTGGATGCGAACGCGCGCGGCGATGGATTCCACAATCGTCTAGAATGGAATCATGAAGACAACCGTCGATATTCCAGACGACGAGCTCGAGGATGCCATGCGGTTCAGCAAGGCACGCACGAAGCGCGAGGCCATCGTGACCGCGATCACCGAGTTCAACCAGCGTCGGAGGATGGCCGAGCTCACCAGGCAGGCCGGGTCGTGCCAGGACCTGATGACGCCGGCCGAACTCAAGCAACTCCGGCGACAGGGCTGAGCGTGATCCTCATCGATACCTCGTCGTGGATCCACTTCCTGCGCGCCGATGGCGACGCCATCGTGCGCCAGCGGGTGGACGCGGCATTGCGTTCGGGAGCCGCGTGCTGGTGCCCCGTCGTTCGCCTCGAATTGTGGAACGGTGCAGCCGGAGCCCGCGAGAAGAAGGTCATGCGCGAGTTCGAACGGGTCATTCCCGAGCTTGCCATTTCCGCCATCACCTGGCGTCTTGCCTGCGAACTGGCCCGCCTGTGTCGAGCGGCCGCCGTCACCGTGCCGGCTACCGACGTCCTGATCGCCGCCTGCGCCCGCGAGCACGGGGCACGCCTCGAGCACGCCGATCACGACTTCGACCTGATCCGGTCGGTGGTCGGTGACGAGGCCCCGCTGTGACGGCCTCTGCAGGGCTGACGCACTGACCTTCGCCCGCCGCCAGGCCCGGCGTCACGCGCGGCTGGCGTGCGGACGCGTGCGTGGCGGTCCATCGCGGCCGGGCCGTGCGCGGCGCACCGCCACTACTGGATCGGCGTCGCCAACCCATTCGCACCCGCGGCCCAGAACTGCCCGCCCGCATCCTGGTAGATCGCCCACTCGACGACAACGGGGCTGCCGTGGCTCGAAACGGTGGCACTGAAGGTGTAGTCGACAGGCGCACGCCACACCAGGCCGAACGCCGCC
>JAEUQQ010000618.1 GCA_016789685.1 Acidobacteriota bacterium
GAGGGCCGATTCGCGGGCGCCACGTGGCGCGAACTGTCGCGCATCACGCACACGCTCGTCGATGCACCGCCTGCCGCCGACGGCAGCACGCCACGAGAGATCGCGCTGACCATCGAGTGCGTGCCCGGCGGGCTCATGCGCACCGTGCACGTCAGGCCCGACCTGCCGGCGGCGTTCGTGCGCGATGGTGACGCCATCGCGGGGATGCAGGCGTCACGGCCGGCACGCAAGCCGCCGACGCGGTTTGCGACGCTCGATGCGGCCGCCGCGTTCGCCTGCGCAAACGCCGAAGCGACGCAGCCGTTCTGAACCCCGGGGCCCAGTGGTGCCGAGCGCATGACCTCCTCGCCAGAACCGGTTGTCGCGGGCGGGCGCGCGCACGGGCGGGCTCGACACAATCGCGTCGACGGGCAGGCGGCCGCAGCGTCGATCGCGGCGGGGCTTTCGCCGGCGCCGCGCACCTGATAGGCTCAATCCTCCAATCACCTGCAACCGCGCGCGGCGTCCCCGGGGTGCGCCGACGCTTGCCTTGCGAGGCGCCCACGGGTGCCGGAGGAGTCGTTCCATGTCATCACCACTGATCGCGGTCGTCGGTGCGACGGGCGCGCAGGGCGGAGGGCTCGTCAACGCGCTCCTCGCCGATCCACAGCGTCGCTTCCGTGTGCGTGCGATCACGCGCAAACCCGGTTCCGACGCTGGCGCCGCGCTCGCCGCCCGTGGCGCCGAGGTCGTCGAGGGCAATTCCGACGACCTCGCGTCGATCACGGCGGCGTTCGACGGGGCGCACGGCGCGTTCTGCGTGACGAATTTCTGGGAGCACATGTCGCCGGATCGCGAACGGCAGCAGGCACGGAACCTCGCCGAGGCCGTGAAGGCCGCGGGGGTCGCGCACGCCATCTGGTCGACGCTCGAAGACACGCGCCGCACGGTGCCGGTCACCGACACGCGCATGCCCACGTTGCTCGAGCACTACAAAGTGCCTCACTTCGACGTGAAGGGCGAGGCCGACGCGTTCTTCGAGGCTTCGGGCGTCCCGACGACCTTCCTGCTGACGTCGTTCTACTGGGACAACTTCATCGCCTTCGGGATGGGTCCGAAGCCCGGGCCAGACGGCGTGCTGACGTTCGGCTTCCCGATGGGCGGCGAGAAACTGCCGGGCGTTGCCGCCGACGACATCGGCGGGGTGGCCGCGGGCGTCTTCGCCGCAGGGACCAGCCTGGCGGGGCAGTACGTGCCCGCGTCTGGAGATCACCTGACGGGCCACGAGATGGCGGCCGCGATGACGCGCGCGTTCGGACGCGACGTGCGCTACGTCGCGTTCGAGCCCGAGGTGTACCGCGGGTTCGGTTTTCCCGGCGCCGACGATCTCGGCAACATGTTCCAGTTCAAGCGCGACTTCGCGGCGGCGTTCCAGGCGGCGCGCCCCGTCGCCGCGTCACGGGCGCTGCACCCCGGCATCAGGACCTTCGACCAGTGGTTGGCCGCGAACGCGTCGCGGATTCCCCTGGCGTAGACGGCCGGCGGACGCGGGAGGTGCGGCATCGCGCCGCCCTTCCGCGCTGGCGCGTTGGCGAATCCCATGGGCGCGCTCCGGTAACACCGGTGTGCGCCTGCACTCCACGCTCGCGGAGGCACACTCATGACCGTGAAGATTCCAGCTGCGCTGATCGTGTCGTTGTCGCTGGTCACCGTGGCCGAGGCCGGTACCGCCTCTGGCGCGTTCAAGCTGCAGAAGGGCACGTCGATTTCGCCGAAGCACGCGGTGGCCTACGTCGTCCGCGACCAGCGCGACGCGCGGAAGAAGCAGGTCGAGATCCTGCTCACCACCATGCCGCTCGAGCCGACGGCGCTGCAGACGGCGCTCGACCCCCACATGGCCGCGATCAACCACGACGCGCTCATGAAGTCCAACTATGTCCTGCTGTGGGTCGGCAGCGACGGCAGCGTGACGATGAACGCGACCTACGGCGCGTCGATGAAGCAGTTCATCAACGACACGACCGACGGCCTCAAGGCCACGCTGACGACGAACACGGCCACGAAGGTCGAAGGCCGCGTGACGACCGCCGCGCCCGTCGGCGAGGGAGACGGCGCCTACAGCGTCGACCTCAGCTTCAGCGTCGACGTGCCGGTGTCGGCTGGCCAGCCGCTGCCGGCGGGGGGCGGCGAGGCGGGCAAGGCGTTCACGGCGCTGCTCGCCGCCGCGCAGAAGAAGAACTGGGCCGGGGTGACGGCCGTCACGACGCCATCCATGCAGAAGATGCTCGGGGCCGACTACAACACGCCCGCCGAGAACGGCGCGTATGCGCTCGACATGATCAAGGCGTGGGTGCCGATGGCCAAGACGAAGGTCGGTGCGGGCGAACTGCGTGGCGACACGGCCATCCTCGATGTTGAGGGCGAGATGTTCCCCGGCATGCGCGGGTTGACGCTGGTCAAGCTCGTGAAGTCGGCAGGGGCCTGGAAGGTCGATCAGATCCAGCGTGCCGGCCTCCTGCCGTAGCCAGCCAGGCTAATCAGGGCTGGCGTCCGAAGCGGGCGGCCGAGCGCAGTCGCGCCCTGGCCGCTTCCTCGGCACGGTCGCGCGGTGCCGTCGTCGCCACGAGGCCGGCGAGCAGGCGCTGCGCGGCCGCCGCCACCTCGTCGACGGCGAGGTCGAACGCCTCGGCGTTGGCCTTCGACGGGGCGTGGAACCCGCTCAGCTTCCGCACGAACTGCAGCGACGCCGCGCGAATCTCGGCATCGGTGGCTGGCGGGGCGAAGTTGTGGAGCGTCTTGATGCTGCGGCACATGGGGGCGCGTCCTCTCGTGATCACCGGGATGCGCGCGTCAGCGCGAGGATGACGTCGCGCGCGTGGGGAAACGCCGCGATGAGCGCATCGCGGTCGCCGTGTTCGTAGTCGTCGAGATCGAACCCCGGCGCCATGGTCGTGCCGAGCAGGGCCACCCGCCCGGCGGCGCGCAGCCGCGAGCCCTGCCAGACGTCACGCGGGACGACTGCCTGCACCCGCTGCCCGGCAGCGAGCGCCTGGCCGAGCACGACCTGCTCGACGCGGCCCGCCGCGTCGATGCGCCACTGCTCGACGGGATCGCCGAGGTAGAAGTGATAGACCTCGTCGGTCGCGAGGCGATGCAGGGCCGAGAACGAGTCGGGATCATCCGTCAGCAGGTAGTAGATGGCGCTGCCGGCGATCTTGTCGCGGGCAAATCGCGCCGCAGGGCGCAGCGTCCCCCCGGGAATGACGTCTGCGGACCGCCAGGTTTCGCGGTAGTAGCCCCCCTCGACGGGGAGGGGCACGAGGCCGAGCGCGCTGATGATGTCGTCCGCGGTCATCGACGTGTCAGTACGCGGTGTTCGTCAGGACGCCGCCATCGACCACGAGTTCGGCGCCGGTGATCCAGCGAGCGGCGTCTGAGGCGAGGAACAGGACCGCGTCGGCGACATCGGCCGCGGCCCCGAGGCGGCCGAGCGGCGCGGCCCTGCGGTAGCGCGTCACGCCATCCGGCCAGTCGGCGTCGAGGCCGTCCTTCCAGATCAGCCCGGGCGACACGGTGTTGACGCGGATGTTGCGGGGGCCGAACTCACGTGCGGCCGCCCTGGTGTACATCACGACGCCGGCCTTGGCGGCGATGTAGTGGCTGTGCATCGGCGCCACGTTGCTGGCCTCGATCGAGGCGATGTTGACGATGGCGGCACCGCGGTCGTCGTTCACCGCCGCGGCACAGGCTTGTGTCATCAGGTGCGTGGTCGTGAGGTTGGCCGACACGACGGTGTTCCAGGCGTCGAGGTCCATGTCGCTGATCGCGCCGAGCGGATAGACGCCGGCGTTGTTGACGAGGATGTCGACGGCGCCGAAGTGCGCGACGGTCGCGCCGACGAGGCGTCGCGCCGCGTCGGGCATCGTCAGGTCGCCGCCGTGGTGCTCGGCCCGGCCACCGCGCTGCGCGATCCGATCGACGACGCCCGCCGCTCCCTCGCCGTTGGCGTGGAAGTGCACCATGACGGCAGCGCCGGCTTCGGCCAGGCGTTCGGCGATCGCGGCACCGATGCCCGCGCCGGCTCCCGTCACGATGGCGACGCGGGTGCGCAGGTCGAGCAGGCGGCTGACGGGCAGTGTGGTCATGATGGTCAAGGGTAACGCAGTCGGCACGGCCCGGCATGCGCGGGGGGCGGCAACCCGCTACAATCTCCAGACTCGCACGATCAGGTGGGGCATGAACGCATGAGCGGCATCACCACGCACATCCTCGACACGTCGCGCGGACGGCCCGCAGCCGGCGTCGAAACGACGCTCGAGTGTCACGATCCCTCCGGGGGGTGGCAGCTCGTCGGCCGCGGGCAGACCGGCGCCGATGGCCGCCTCGACACGCTGACACGCGCCGACCGCCTGCCATCGCCAGGCGTGTATCGCCTGGTCTTCGATACGGGCCCCTACTTCGCGGCGCATGCGCAGCGCACGTTCTACCCGCGCATCGTCATCGTGTTCGAAGTGGCCCCGGGTGATGCCCAGCATCACCTTCCGCTGCTCATCAGCCCTTACGGATACTCGACCTTCCGCAGCGCCTGAGCGCGCACCGTGCCATGACGGCCATCCATCGTTTCGTCGAACAACTGCGCGCAGGGACGCTGGCGCGCGTCATCGCCCGCATGCCCTCGGGCTGGGCCGTGCTGGGCGATCCGCAGATCCTCCCCGGCTACAGCCTGCTCCTGCCAGACCCGGTGGTCACGGACCTCAACGCGCTCGGCGGCCAGGCGCGTGCGCAGTATCTCGACGACATGGCGCGTCTTGGCGACGCCGTGCTGCAGGTCACCGGCGCCGAGCGGGTCAACTACGAGATCCTGGGCAACATCGAACCGGCGTTGCACGCCCACGTGATCCCGCGCTTTGCCAACGAGCCGACAGACCGGCGACGCACGGCGGTGTGGCTCCACGACTGGACGACGGCGCCGGCCTACGACGACGTGCGCGATCGGGCGCTCGCCGAACGCCTCGCCCGCGCGCTGGCCGGGCCGCTCCGGGCGCGCTGACCGTTCCGGGGAATTGCGCAGACGCACCCATGTCATCGGAGGACCCATGATCCGCACGCGGTTGCTTGTCGTCCGCCTCACGCTGCTCGTCGCCTGCCTCGCGTTCGCCGCGCCCTGGGCGCACGCGCAGCCGGCGGCGGGCGATATCGACCGTTACGTGGCGCGTGTCATGGACGCGTTCGACGTGCCCGGCGTGTCGCTGGCGATCGTCAGGGACGGAAGGGTCATCACCGCGAAGGGGTACGGCGTGCGTCGGCTCGGCAGCCCGGAGCCCGTCGATGCCCAGACGCTCTTCGGCATCGCGTCCAACACCAAGGTGATGACCACCACTGCGCTCGGCATCCTGGTCGACGAAGGGAAGGTCGAGTGGGATGCCCCGGTGGTGCGCTACCTGCCGTGGTTCCAGATGTGGGACCCCTGGGTCACGCGCGAGTTGACGATTCGCGATCTGCTGGTGCATCGCAGCGGGCTCGGGCTCGGCGCGGGCGACCTGCTCTGGTGGCCCGAGTCGACCTACACGCGGCGACAGATTGCCGAGCGGTTGCGCTTCATCAAGCCCGAGACGAGCTTCAGGTCGGCGTACGCGTACGACAACGTGCTGTACCTGGTGGCCGGCGAGGTGATCGAGGCGGTCACCGGGCAGTCCTGGGAGTCGTTCGTGGGCGCGCGCATCCTCGCGCGCGTGGGGATGACGACGAGCAACGTACGCCATTCGGACGCGGGCACTGGCGGCAACGTCGCCACGCCGCATGCCCGCGTCGATGGCACGGTGCGGCCGATCCGACCGTTCGTGAGCGACAACACGAACCCTGCCGGCGGAGTCAACGCCAACGCCACCGACATGGCCGCCTGGATGCAGGTCCTGCTGGCCGAGGGCCGCCTGGCCGATGGGACGCGGCTGGTGAGCGAACGGACGTTCAGGCAGATCGTGGCCCCGGTCACCCCCATCGCGGTCGCTACGCCATCGGCGGAGCTGTCGGCGATGCGCGCCAACTTTCGCGGCTACGCCCTCGGGCTCAACGTCACCGACTACCGCGGCCGGCGGATGCTGACCCACACGGGCGGGCTGCCCGGCTACGTGTCGCGCGTGACGCTCGTGCCCGACCTGGGGCTGGGCGTGGCGGTGCTGACCAACCAGGAGTCGGGCGAGGCGTTTTCGGCGATCACCCACTACATCGTGGATGCGGTTGCCGGCGTCGCCGACACGGACTGGCTGGCCGCGTACCAGACGGTCCGCGCACGCCTCGATGCCGCCGAGGCCGTGCGCGAACGTGAAGCGGGCGCCGCCCGGCGGGCCGACTCGACGCCATCGTTGCCCCTCGCGTCGTACGCCGCGACCTACGCAGACGCCTGGTATGGCGACATCGTCGTGACGCACGAGGGCAGCCGCCTGGTCATGCGCTTCACGAAGACGCCGGTGCTGGTCGGCGACCTCGAGCACTGGCAGCACGACACGTTCGTGGTGCGGTGGCGCGACCGGGAGCTGCGCGCCGACGCGTTCGTGACGTTTGCGCTCGACGCCGATGGCCGGGTCGAGCGGGCCAGGATGCGGGCGGTCTCGCCGACGACCGACTTCAGCTTCGATTTCCACGACCTGCTGCTCGTTCCCGTGAGACGATGAAGGGTGCACCCGGTGGGCACGCGGGCAGGTGGCCCGCGGGCGTATCGCGGGTCAGAGGAGTCATTTGCCCTTCACGTCGCTGTTGCTCCACCCCAGCCTGCTGCGCGGGCTGAAAGAACTGGGATTCACGCGTCCGACCCCCATCCAGGCCGAAGCCATTCCGGCCGCGCTCTCCGGGCGCGACGTGCTGGCCTGCGCCTCGACCGGGAGCGGGAAGACCGCCGCGTTCCTGCTGCCGATCGTCCACCGCCTGCTCGATCGGCCACGTGGCACGACGCGGGCGCTGGTGCTCACGCCCACGCGCGAGCTGGCCGCGCAGATCGTGGCCGACCTCAACGATCTGGCGGTCCACACGCCGATCACCGGCGCGGCCGTGTTCGGCGGCGTAGGGATGGGACCGCAGGAGCACGCCTTCAGGTCGGGCGTCGACGTGATCGTCGCGACGCCCGGGCGCCTGCTCGACCACTTTCGCGGCCGCTACGCGACGATGACGGGGCTCGAGTACCTGGTGCTCGACGAAGCCGATCGCATGCTCGACATGGGCTTCCTGCCCGACATCCGCCGCGTCCTCAAGCACCTGCCGGCGAAGCGGCAGACGCTGTTCTTCAGTGCGACGATGCCGCCGCCGATCGCGCTGCTCACGCGCGACATGCTCAAGGACCCGGTCACGATCAACCTGCAGCGGCAGGCCGCGCCGGCCTCGGGGATCACGCAGGCGGTGTATCCGGTCTCGCAGGATCTGAAGTCGTCGTTGCTGCTGTCGCTGCTGCAGCGCGGCGACATGCGCGAGGCGCTCGTCTTCACGCGGACGAAGCACCGTGCCGATCGGGTCGCGCGCTATCTCGTGCGGCACGGCGTCCGTGCCGAACGCATCCACGGGAACCGATCGCAGCCACAGCGCACCGCGGCGCTCGCGGGCTTCAAGGACGGAACGTTCCGGGTGCTCGTCGCCACCGATATTGCGGCGCGTGGCATCGACGTCGAGGCGCTGGGGCACGTGGTCAACTTCGACGTGCCGATGGTGCCCGAAGACTACATCCACCGCGTCGGCCGCACCGGGCGCGCCGAGGCGACGGGCGATGCGTTCACGTTCGTGTCGCACGACGAGGAAGCGGACCTCCGGGGCATCGAGAAGGCCATCGGCCGGCGGTTGCCACGCGTCACGCTGCCCGACTTCGACTACACGACGCCGATCGCGGAGCCCCCGGGGCCAAGCCTGCCCCCAGCGACTCACGGGCACGGCGGGCGGCCACCGGGAGGCGGGCGCGGACGCGCGCCGCAGTCGCGCGGCGGCGGCCAGTCCAGGTCTGGGCAGGGGCAGGCAGGCCGCGGCCACTCGTCCGGACGTGCCGAACGTCCGCGCCGTGACGGGCGTCCGGCGACGGGCCGGCCCGCGACGGGCCGGCCGGCAGGCGGGCGTCCCGGCGGGACGCCGCGGCGTCGTCCGCGCTGATGGCGCGCGTTCCGTCGCCGGAGCGCCTGTTCGACGTCTTCGGCGGCATCGACATCTACCTGTTCGACCAGGTGCTGCGTGGCCGGATCACGTCGACGATGCGCGTGCTCGATGCCGGCTGCGGCTCGGGGCGCAACATGGTCTACCTGATCCAGGCCGGCGTCGCCGTCAGCGGGATCGACGCCGATGCCGACGCGGTGGCTGCGGCGCGGGCGCAGGCAGCGACGCTGGGGCTTGCCGACGCGCAGGCGCGCATCGTGCAGGGGGCAGTCGATGCGCTGCCCTGGCCCGACGCGTCGTTCGACGCGGTGATCAGCAGCGCCGTCCTGCACTTCGCGCGTGACGATGCCCATTTCGTCGCGATGGTGCGCGAGATGTGGCGCGTGCTGGCGCCGGGCGGGCTGCTGTTCTGCCGCCTCGCGTCGAGCGAGGGCATCGCGCACCAGGTCACGCCGGTGGGCAACCGGCGCTTCATGCTGCCCGATGGCTCGTGCCGCTTTCTCGTCGATGCGTCGATGCTCATCGGCCTGACGACGCGCCTAGGCGGCGAACTCGTCGACCCCATCCGCACGACGCTGGTGCACGACCAGCGCGCCATGACCACCTGGGTCCTGCGTCGATCCTGACAGCGCCGCGGCATTCGTCGCATAATCGGCAGATACCCCTTGCCGCGCCGCCGTCGACAGGCGTCCGGCACGGCCATGGTGACCGATGAGACGATTCATTGCCGCCCTCGCGCTCGTGGCGTGCCTCGGCGCTCCTGCCGCGCAGGCCCCCCCACGCCTCGTCGTCGTCTCGGATGTCCACGGCGACCTCGGCCAGTTCGTCACCGTCCTCACGCAGGCCGGCGTGATCGACGGCGCGCGCAAGTGGACGGGCGGGACGACCGTCGTCGTGCAGACCGGCGACGTGCCAGACCGTGGACCGGATTCACGCAAGGTCATGGACCTGCTGATGGATCTCGAGAAGCAGGCGCGCAAGGCGGGCGGCGTCGTGCATGCGTTGCTGGGCAACCACGAAGTGATGAACATGGTGGGCGACCTGCGCTACGTGACGCCCGAAGAGTACGCCTCGTATCGCTCGGCCGACGCCGAGCGCATGCGCGAGCAGGCGTACGCGATGATGGCCGATCGCGCGCGGATTGATGACCCGGCCTATCGCGCCGCCTGGTTCGCCGAGCGTCCGCTCGGGTGGGTCGAGCTGCAGCAGGCCTTCGGGCCCAGGGGCAAGTACGGGACGTGGCTGCGCAAGCACGACGCCGTGGTCAAGGTGGGCGACACGCTGTTCGTCCACGGCGGCATCAGTCCCAAGTACGCGACGGTGCCGGCGGCCGACATCAACGCGCGCGTTCGGGCTTCGCTTGCCTCGAAGTCACCGTTTGCGGATCCGCTGATGACCGACGGTGACGGCCCGCTCTGGTATCGCGGCCTGGCGTACGCGCCAGAGGCCGAACTGGCTGCGCACGTCGATGCGCTGCTCGCCTTCCACGGCGTTGCGCGCATCGTGGTGGGGCACACGACCGCTCCTGGCGTGGTGCTGCCGCGGTTTGGCGGCAAGGTCATCCTCAACGACGTGGGCTTGTCGTCGTTCTACGGCGGGCCGGCCTCGTCGCTGCAGATCGAGGGCGGGGCGGTGTCGGTCCGCCACCGCGGCACGCTGATTCCGCTGCCGGCGTCGAATGACCTCGGGGCCTATCTCGCCGCGGCCGCCGGCCTCGATCCGCAGGAGTCGCGGCTGCGGACGTGGATCGCGCAAGGGGCGACATGGCCCGAGGCCCGGGCCGCGATCCAGCAGTAGATCCGGCGCACCCGTCGCGGCACGCCGCTCCGGGCGACGCGCCGGCTACTTCGTGTCGCGCAGCGGCGTCGTGGCCGCAGGGCGGCGCAGTTCGTAGAACGCCGACGGGCCCAGTGATTCGATGCGTGCCACGATCACGTCGCGTCGCTTGAGCAGCGCATCCATTTCGAACGACGACAGGTGCGCGTCGAGTTCGGCCTTGAGCGACGCCTTGTCGAGCGTCTTCAACTTCGCAAACAACGACCGTTCGCAACGCACGATCGCCTGCGGGTTCTTCGGTTCCTCGGTGAGCCTGAAGGCGCGCGTGTGGTCGATCATCCAGACCTTCCAGCGCTTGTCGATCAGCACGTTGCCCTGGTTGCGATCCGTGTTGGCGATCAGGGCGTCGAAGACGCGGATGATGTCGTTCTGTGCCCGCCAGTACGCCGAGTCAGGGGGGCTGGTCTTGTTGTCGGTGCGGGCCTGCTCGTCCATGATCACGTCGTCGATCCACCAGGTGTACGACGCTTCCTTGGCGTTGTACCGGCGCGCGACCGATGGCGGGATGCTGTCGAGGCCGAGCATGAGGCCGAGGCGGTACGCCGCGACGTTGTAGCCCCAGAAGTCACGGAAGTTGAGTTCGGTGCCGCGGGTGGTTTCGTGCCGCGCGGCCGAGATGTCGACCGTCTGGATGCTGGCGTCGTGGGTCAGCGTCCCGTCGCTCATCGTGGCGCGCTGGGTGGCCGTGACCCCCTTCTTGGCCCCCTTGGTCTTCACGATCCTGGCTGTGCGGAGGAACTGCTCCTGCTCAGCCAGTGTCGGGGCGGGCGCCGCGGTGACCTGTGCCGCAGGCGCCACCGCCGCCGCAGGCTGGGCGAACGCGGGCTGGGTGGCGAAAACCACGAGGAACGCGAGCGCAAGGTGTCGCATGTGACGCCAGACTCCTGAGGGTGTGGCGAGATGATAGTGGCAGGCCGGGCTTTCTTCACCACCTTTTTCGCGCCCGGGCGCCCGCCGGACGCATCGCCCCGCCGCCGCCAGGTGCGCTACCATCCGGGCGTGCTGATCGCGCTGAACAAGCCCTGCGGCGTGCTCTGCCAATTCACCGACCGCCAGGGGCGGCCGACACTGGCCAACTACGTGCCCGTGCCCGACGTGTACCCGGCCGGACGCCTCGACACCGACAGCGAAGGGTTGTTGCTGCTCACCGACGACGGGCGGCTGCAGCGCCAGATCACCGACCCCCGGCACAAGTGGCCGAAGGTGTACTGGGTCCAGGTCGAGCGCATTCCCCGCGACGCCGCGCTCGATCGCCTTCGTCGCGGCGTGGTGCTGGGCGATGGTCTGACGCGTCCGGCCGAGGCCACGCTGATCGACCCGCCCGTGCTCTGGGAGCGCACGCCGCCGATCCGGACACGTCTCAACGTGCCGACGGCATGGCTGCGCCTGGTGATTCGCGAGGGGCGCAATCGCCAGGTGCGGCGCATGACCGCCGCGGTCGGGCACGCCACGCTCAGGCTCGTGCGTGTGGCCATCGGGCCGCACGAACTCGCAGGACTCGCGCCGGGCGAGTGGCGCGAGGTCGATCAGGCACGCGCTGGCTGAGTCGCCGCGCGCGGTGTCGCGAGCGCCGAGGCCGCGAGCACCACGAACCCGATCCACAGCACGTCGGCCAGGAGCAGGTGCACCATCTGCATCCAGATGGGCGCCAGCAGCAGCACGTTCACGAAGCCCGCGATCACCTGGACGACGGCCGTCGTCACGACCACCGTGACCGCGAGGTGTCCGCGCCTGTCATCGGCGGCGAACGGGAAGCGGTGCGCAAAGACGACGAGTGCGCCTGCGACCGCGAGCGCGAGCGCTGGATGGAGCACGCGCAGCCGGATCAGGAGGTGCGACGTCGGCGACAGGTCGGACGCAAGGGCCTCGGCCAGCGACGACGAGGGAAAGAGCGTGTCGCCGAGCGCGGCCACGGCGCCGCTCGTGCCGACGACGAGCAGGCCGAGCGCGCCCGCGATCACGCCGCCGAGGACGGCGGGCGGCACGCCCGGGGCGACGGGGCGGCCCCCGCCGAGGTAGTGGGCCGTGAGCGTCAGCGCGGCGACCAGCAGGAACGTGTTGACGAGGTGAATGGCCATGAACAGCGCCCGGGCCATGCTGGCGTTGTCGGCGACCAACTGGAACAGGACGAGGCCTGCGCCGACAGCGGCTTCGGTGAGCATCAGCACCAGCGACGCGTTGGCCATGCGGCGCGCTGCCGATCCGGCCGCCACGAGGCGTCGGCACCGCCACCACAGTGCGACGACGGCGATCAGCGCGAGCCCGCTGGTGAGCCGGTGCGAGAACTCGACGAGCGTCGTGACCGACGCGCCGCGTGGGATGACCTCGCCGTTGCACAGGGGCCAGTGGCTGCCGCACCCGGCCCCCGACCCGCTCGCCCTCACGTAGGCGCCCCACAGGATGACGACCAGGTTGTAGGCGAGCACCCACCAGGCAAACCGCGCGAGCCGAGGCATGGGCCGATCATATCCCGTTGTGCACGCCAAGCTCATGCGTGACGTGGCGTGTCACACGGACCTTGCGCGCCGCCGCGCGTGAGGTGTAGCGTGGCGGCCTCCCCGGTTTTCGTGCGCCCCGGCGCGTCACACGGTCGTCACACCGATGTCGCGCCGTACTCTCCCTCCGTTCGCTCGCGCGTTCGTCATGTCGTCGTCACGATCAGCGGCCTCGGCCGTTGCCGTTTCATCGAGGCGGCCTGGTGGTCGCACGACGGCAACTCCCGGCTGCGAGGAGGATCCCCACGTGAAGCCACACTTGTCGTTCCGCGCCCTGACGTTTGTCGTCATCTGTCTGTGCGCACTGGCCGGTCGGAGCGCGCTTGCGCAATCGCAAGCCACCACCGGCGTGATCGAAGGTACGATTTCAGACCAATCTGGCGGTCGCCTGCCCGGTGCGACGGTGACGTTGACCAACACCGGCACCAACTTCACGCGCGAGATCACCAGCGACACCGACGGCCGGTTCCGCGGCCTGTTGCTGCCGCTCGGCACCTACAAGCTCACGGTTGCGCTCGAGGGCTTCGCCACCTACGTCCGTGACGGCATCACGCTCACCGTCGGCCAGACGGCGAACATCCCCGTGTCGATGCAACTGTCGACGGTGCAGCAGGAGGTGACGGTCACGGCCGACGTGCCCGTCGTCGAGACGACACGCTCGGAGCAGGCCACGCGCATCAGCGAGCAGGCCGTCGAGGGGTTGCCGAACAACGGGCGCAACTTCCTGTCGTTCATGCAGCTCACGCCAGGTGTCACCATCGTGCAGGGCCCCGACGGCGACATGATCAGCGTCAACGGGCAGAAGGGCATCGCCAACAACGTTTCGGTCGACGGCGCCGACTTCAACAACCCGTTCTTCGGCGAGCAGCGCGGCGGCCAGCGCCCGGCGTTCACGTTCAACCAGGACGCGATCAAGGAAATGGTGGTCGTCTCAGACGGTGCCGCGCCGGAGTTCGGGCGCAGCGGCGGCGCGTTCGTGCAGGTCGTGACCAAGTCGGGCACGAACAACCTGGGCGGCTCGGGGCATTTCTTCTTCAAGGCCGACGAACTGTCGACCGAGAACTCGCAGGGCGACAAGTTCCCGTACGACCAGGAGCAGTTCGGGGCGACGCTCGGTGGTCCGCTGCAGAAGGATCGGGTGTTCTTCTTTCTCGCCTACGACCAGCAGCGCTTCCGGCAGACGAAGCAACTCGACCCGTCGCGCATCGAACAGCGCGTGCTCGACCTGTTTGCCGCCTACGGCAGCCCCGGCGAGAACGCGCCGATCACGCGCTCGAACGACGCACGCGTGCTGCTCGGCAAGGTCGACTACCAGGTCAACAACGCGAACCTCTTCACCATCCGCTACAACCACACGTGGAGCGAGCAGGAGAACGGCACGTTCGACGTGAACTCGTGGGGCGTCAGCGCCAACGGCGTCGAGCGCGGCTTCTCGAACGCGGTCTCGGGATCGCTGCAGACCACGCTCACGCCGACGTTGCTCAACGAGTTCCGTTTCCAGTTCGCGCGCGAGGATCGTCCGCGGCCGTACGGCGGGCCGAACGTCCAGGGCCAGTCGCGGCCGTTCCCCGACACCGCGTTCGACTTCGGCAGCAGCTACCGCTTCGGCATGCCGTTCTTCCTGCCGGTCGAGTACAACGACACGCGCATCCAGCTGACAAACAACGTGTCGTGGATCAAGGGTCGCCACACGTTCAAGGCTGGTGCCGAGTTCAACCGCGTCAACTCGTCGCAGACGTTCGTCGGGTTCGCCAACGGCCGCTACATCTTCGGCAGCACCGACGGGTTCCTCAACTACGTGCGCTTCGGCCCGAAGTACGTCGAGTGCTCGAACGGCACGACGAGCCTCACGGGCACGTGCGCGGCGGGTGCGTCGGTCACCGGGCCGCTCCTGCTGTTCCTGCAGCAGGCTGGCGTGGGCGGCCTGTCGGTCGAGGACGCGGGCACGCAGAACATCCCGCAGATCGAGCCGTCGCTGTTCATCCAGGACAAGTGGCAGCCGACGCCGCACCTGTCGATCCAGTACGGCGTCCGGTGGGAAGCGCAGATGCAGCCAGACCCGATCACCGCGCCCGACCAGGTGTTCTTCGCGAAGTTCATCGGGCGCTCCGACTTCCCGTCTGACGGCACCATCCCGAGCGACCTGAAGATGTGGCAGCCGCGCCTCGGGATCTCGTGGGATCCGAACGGCAGCGGCAGGCAGGTCGTGCGCCTGAATGCCGGCATGTTCTACTCGCGTATTCCCGGCCTCTCGCTGGCCAGCACGCGGTCGACCAACGGCAGCATCGGGCAGAGCCTGTTCCGCGCGAGCTTCTTCAACGAGTTCGGCGTCACGCCCCCCACGTGGCCGAACCTGATCCCGCAGTCGCAGATCTCGAGCCCCGACCATCCAGACGTGTTCGTGTTCGACAAGGACTTCAGGAACCCGCGCACGACGTCGGTCACCGCGGCGTTCGAGCGCCAGGTCGTCGAGCACCTGTCGATGTCGGTCAGCGTCACGCACGCGCGCACCGACAACGTCACGCGCTTCATCAACCGCAACGACGCCGTGTTTGGCGCGCCGTTCAGCTCGGGCCTCGGCGCCGACGGCCGGAACGGCATCGGCGTGCTGACCGTGGTCGAGAGCTCGGCCAAGGCCCGCTACACGGGCATGACGCTCAGCGTGACCCGCAAGTACGCGAACAACTGGGGCTTCCAGGGCAACTACACGCTCTCGGAGGACAAGTCGGACGACGACAACGAGCGCGACCCATTCTCGTTCCGCTACGCGCGTGCCGACCGGCTCGACGCCGAGTACAACTACTCAGACCGCGACCAGCGGCACCGGTTCAATGCGTTCCTGCTCACGGGCTACAAGGGCTTCGAGTTCAACACCCGCGTCCAGGCCCGCTCGGCGCAGCCCAGGTCGTTCGGCAACGCGCCCGCCGACCGCATCCAGGCCGACGGCACGATCATCAAGCGCAACACCCTGCGGAAGGACAACGAGTTCTTCTCGCTCGACCTGCGCATCTCGAAGGTCTTCAGGATGGCCAGTGGCGCGTCGATCGAGGGCATCGTCGACCTGTTCAACCTGACCAATTCGACGAACTTCAAGCGTCCCTCGGTCACCAACCTGGTGTTCAACTTCGACGGCACGGTCCAGGATGGCGTCGGCGACCCGCGCCAGGCCCAGGTGGGCCTGCGCGTGCGGTTCTGACACGGCCCGGACGGGTCAGGGGCGGTGCAGGGGCGCATCATGATGCGTCCCTGCGCCGGGCCTCCTTCCCGTCATTGATCTCGGTCGCCGGGGGCGAGTACCATCCCTGCATCATGCCGACCGCCACTACTACTGCCGCCCTCCTCGAAAAGCTCAAGATCGTCGACGTCAACCCCGGGGCCTGCACGGGGCCCGATGGCTGGATCTTCGATGCCGACGACAAGCCGCTCCACTCCTGCAACCCGACCACCGGCGAGCGCATCGCGACGGTGAACCACTGCTCGCTCGAGACCTACGACAAGGTCGTCGCGGCGACGACGCAGGCGTTTGCGTCGTGGCGGATGGTTCCCGCGCCGAAGCGCGGCGAGGTCGTCCGCGATCTCGGCAACGCCCTGCGCGAGATGAAGGAACCGCTCGGCGACCTCGTGTCGCTCGAGATGGGGAAGATCCGCGCCGAAGGGCACGGCGAAGTCCAGGAGATGATCGACATCTGCGACTTCGCCGTCGGCCTCTCGCGCCAGCTCTACGGCCTCACCATGCAGTCGGAGCGCCCGGCGCACCGCATGATGGAGCAGTGGCATCCGCTCGGCCCGGTCTCGATCATCACCGCCTTCAACTTCCCGGTGGCCGTCTGGGCCTGGAACAGCGCCCTGGCCGCGGTGTGCGGTGACCCGGTCATCTGGAAGCCGGCCGAACCCACGCCCCTCTGCTCGATCGCCGTGCAGCACATCGCCAACCGCGTGATGGCCGACCACGGCCTGAGCGGCATCTTCACCCTGACGGTGGGCTCGGGCCGCATCGTCGGCGAGAAGATGCTCGGCGACCCGCGCATCCCGCTGATCTCGTTCACCGGATCGACCTCGATCGGCAAGCGCGTCGCGTCGAAGGTGGCCGAGCGCTTCGGCCGCACGATCCTCGAACTCGGCGGCAACAACGCGATCGTCGTCACCGAGGACGCGAACCTCGACCTGGCGACCCGCGCCATCCTGTTCGGCGCCGTTGGCACGGCCGGGCAGCGCTGCACGTCGACGCGCCGCATCATCGCCCACACGAGCATCGTCGACGTGCTGTGTGAACGCCTGGTCAAGGCCTACGGCCAGGTGCGCATCGGTGACCCGCTCGACGCCGCGACGCTCATGGGGCCGCTCGTGACGCCGTCGGCGCTCGACGACATGTTCAAGGCCGTCGACCAGGCGGTCGCGCAGGGCGGCACGGTGCTCTGCGGGGGCAAGAAGCGCCCGGATCTCGGGCCGCAGTTCGTCGAGCCGACGATCATCCGCATGCCCACCCAGAGCGGCATCGTGAAGGAAGAGACCTTCGCGCCCATCCTCTACGTGCTCGAATACGGCCACTTCAGCGAGGCCCTCGCGATCCACAACGACGTGCCGCAGGGGCTGTCGAGCGCGATCTTCACCGAGAGCATGCGCAAGGCCGAGGAATTCGTCTCGCCACGCGGCTCCGACTGCGGCATCGCGAACGTCAACATCGGGACGTCGGGTGCCGAAATCGGCGGCGCCTTCGGCGGCGAGAAGGAAACGGGCGGCGGCCGCGAGTCGGGTTCGGATTCCTGGAAGGTCTACATGCGCCGCCAGACCAACACCGTGAACTGGTCGATGGACCTGCCGCTGGCACAGGGCATCCACTTCGGCGAGTAGGCGGGCACGGGCGTCACGCACATGCGGATCGCACTCATCCAGCAGCACGCCACGCCCGACACCGACGCGAACGTCGCACGCGGTCTCGCGGCCTTCGACGAGGCGGCCTCGCACGGGGCCGACCTCGTCGCGTTCGCGGAACTCGCGTTCGAGTGGTTCCATCCCCAGCGCCCGGCCGGGACGGACGTGCGCGCCCTCGCGCACGACGTCCCGGGCCCGATCGTCACCGCGTTCCAGCAGAAGGCGAAGCAGCACGGGATCGTCACCGTGCTGAATGTCTTCGAGCGCGACGAGCACCACACCTACGACACCTCGCCCGTGATCGACGCCGACGGCACGCTGCTCGGCCGCACGCGGATGGTGCACATCACCGACTATCCGTGCTTCCACGAGCAGGGCTACTACGCGCCGGGTGACACCGGCGCGCCGGTCTACCGCACGCGCGTCGGCACGATCGGCGTCGCGATCTGCTACGACCGTCACTATCCCGAGTACATGCGTGCCCTCGCCGTGGCGGGCGCCGATCTCGTCGTCATCCCGCAGGCCGGGGCGGTGGGCGAGTGGCCCGAGGGCCTCTACGAAGCCGAGATGCGCGTGGCGGCGTTCCAGAACGGCTACTTCACGGCGCTGTGCAACCGCGTCGGACGGGAAGAGTGCCTCGACTTCGGTGGCGAGTCGTTCGTCTGCGATCCCGACGGGATCGTCGTCGCCCGTGGCCCGGCCGGCCACGACGCCATCGTCTACGCCGACGTCGATCTCGCGCAGACGAAGCAGTCGCATGCGCATCGGCTGTTCCTGCGCGACCGTCGTCCCGAACTCTACGCAGCCTGGATTGCACCCCGCTGAGGTTTCGCGCGCGGGGCGCCGCGCGCACCGGCAAGCCGGGAGGTGTCGATGACCGCTCGACGTGTGTTTCGTCTCTTCCTGCTCGTCATCGCTCTCGCGCTGGCGGCCCGCAATCTCGGGTACTTCGGTGCCACTTCGCCGGAGCCATCGACCGAGTCGCCGCGCGTGGAACGCCGCGACCCGGTCGTCGTCGAGGTGCCGCCAGAGGCGATCGGGCGCGACTCGCGTGCCCCTGCGCCGTCGCCACCGGCCGCCCCCGCGACGACGACGCGCGATCTCGAGCAGGACGAGGCGCGCGGCGGCCACACGATCGCCCGCCATGTCGGGAAGTCTGACGCGGACCTGCGCGCACGCCTGGCGCGCGAGCGGAGGATCTCGGCGGCCTCGACGTACACCGACCTGGCGACCGCCGAGCGCGTCGTGTCGGCGGCGATCGTGGGCGGGCAGGCGCGGATCGCACGCTGGGTGGCCCGCGACGGCAACCGCCCCAACCTCGCAATCGATTTTGCCGGTGTGCCAGGCGACGTGATCGGACGGTCGATCGCGCAGGGTGATGAGACGGCACAGGCGTGCCACGACGCGGTCGTCGTGTTGCGCTGGGATGTGCGAGCCAACGACTGGTTCGTGTTGACCTCGTACCCGGAGGTGCGCCGTGGCCGCTGAGGATCGTGTCCGCCTGGCACCCGAGGTGACGCGCGGGGCCTATCCCATGGTGGCGACGTTCCTGCGCGGCTACCTCCACCAGGACTGGGCCATGGACTACGAGTCGCCCGAGCAGGCCCGCGACGTGTTCCTCGACGATGCCTCGGCCGACGAGCGCGAGGCGTTCACCCGCGAGGCCGGTCGCCTGGCAGGCGTGCTCGCGCCGCTGTCGTTGCACGACGCGACGCGGCTGCTCACCGACCGCCTGGGCGGGCAGTGGCAGCCCGAGAGCCTCGACGAGGTGCGCAGCGTGTTTGCCCTGGACGTCGCCGACGAGGAGGTGGACCTGTGACGAAGGAGTTCCTCCGCGACGGCCGGCGCATCTCGTACCGGGATCGCGGGACGGGCGTGCCCGTCGTGCTGCTGCACGCGTTTCCGCTGTCGAACGTCCTGTTCCGCGAGCAGTTCGCTGCGCTGCCGCACGGCGTGCGGCTCATCGCGCCCGACCTGCGCGGGTTCGGTCTCTCGGATCGCGTGTCGCCCGACACGCCGCACGGCCCCGGTGCGCAGTCGATGGATGAGCACGCGTCAGACGTCGTGGCGCTGCTCGACGAACTCGGCCTCGACACGGCGGTGGTTGGCGGCGTGTCGATGGGAGGGTACGTGACGTTCGCCGTCCTGCGGCAGGCGGCGTCGCGCGTGCGCGGTCTCGTCTTGTGCGACACGCGCGCCGAGGCCGACACCGACGAGGCGCGTGGCAACCGGCAGGCGATGCAGGCGCGCCTGGCCGAACACG
>JAEUQQ010000637.1 GCA_016789685.1 Acidobacteriota bacterium
CGAACCCGACGGCACTGCGGTATCAACTGCGCGGGAGGTGCCGGCCATGAGCCGCGCCACGCTCGATGTGCAGGACGTGTCTGGGATGGCGACCTCGGAGTTCTCGACGCTCGTCGAGTCAGACGTGCCGGTCGTGGTCGATCGGACGATGACGTGGGATGCGACGGGGTACGGCGCGCACGCCGAGACCGGCGTTGCCGCGCCAGCGCTGACTTGGTACCTTGCCGAGGGTGCGACCCACAGCGGGTTCAACCTGTTCTACCTGCTGCAGAACCCGAACACGGTGGCCGCCGACGTGCGCGTCAGGTTCCTGCGGCCGTCGGGTGGCCCGCTCGAGAAGACCTACGTCCTGCCACCAACGTCGCGCACGAACATCTGGGTGAACGTCGAGGAGTTTCCCGGGATTGGTCTTGCGCTCGCCTCGACGGATGTGTCGGCGGTCTTCGAGAGCCTCAATGGCCAACCGCTGATCGTCGAGCGCGCACTCTACCTCGACGTGCCCGGCCAGGTGTTCGGGGCGGGGCACGAGAGTGCCGGCGTCGTTGCCCCGGCGATGGAGTGGTTCCTTGCCGAGGGGGCAACCGGCGACTACTTCGACCTGTTCGTCCTGGTCGCGAACCCATCGGCGAGTGACGCGGCGATCGAGGCGAGCTTCCTGCTCCCCGATGGCACCGTCATCACGCGCCCCTTCACCGTCGCCGCCAACAGCCGCTTCAACATCTGGGTGGATGGCGTCGATCCGCTGTTGTCGGATACCGCGGTCTCGACGACCGTCCGTTCACTGAACGGCGTGCCGGTGATCGTGGAGCGCGCGCTGTGGTGGCCCGGAGGTTACGGCCAGTGGTACGAAGCACACAACTCGCCGGGTGCGACCTCGACCGGCACGGTGTGGGCCGTGGCCGAGGGCGAAGTCGGGGGCACGAGGGACGTCGATACGTACATCCTCGTGGCCAACACCTCGCCGGCGACGGGGAGCGTGAAAGTGACCCTGGCCTTCGAGGATGGCACCAGTGCGTCCAGGACCTTCGCCGTTGCCGGCCGCAGTCGTTTCAACATCGACGTGCGGAGCGAAGTGCCCGACGCCGTCGGGCGACGCTTCGGGGCGATCGTCGAGAGCCTCGGCGCGACGCCCGCGCAGATCGTCGTCGAGCGCGCCATGTATTGGGACGCCGGTGGCCAGCGGTGGGCCGCGGGGACGAACGCGTTGGCGACATTGATCCAGTAGGAGTCGTTGCGCCGGACGCTGGGGCGTCCGGCGATGTGACGTGGGGCAGTGGTGATCGGGACCGTGATGGTCACGTGGAGGCAGGCGATGTCGGGATTCGTGCGTGTGGTGGTGGCTGGGGCGGTGTGGGTGAGTGGTGTGTGTGGTGCTGGGGCCGACCCGCTGACGGTGTCGCAGGCGACGTCGACGCACCTCGTTGGCTTGAACGAGTGGACGCGAGATGGCGGCCACGTCGTGGGGCAGATATTCACGGCGCCCGACGCGGTGCACACCGTGCTCACCTCGTTCTCGTTCCGCTTCGCGACCACGCGCGCCGGACTCGACTACGAGGCGCTGGTCTACGAGTACAGCTCCAGCACCAACACCAGCGACGGGCCGACGCTTCCAGGGTCGGCCCTCTTCTCGAGCGGGCCGCGGAACACCGGCGCCGACGGCAAGGCGGCGCCTCCGAGCTTCTCGGGTCTCTCGGTCAACCTCGATCCCCTGAAGCGCTACGTGGCGTTTCTGAGCACGGCCGGGCTCAACTCCGGCCCCGATGTGTTCGCGACACTCGGTGGAACGAACACGAACCCGTACGCCGGTGGCTGGATGTTCAGCCCCTACACCACCAACAGCCTGCAGCAACTGCTGACCAGCAACAGCGCCTCGAACTCCGGGGGCGACTGGGATCTCGAGTTCACCATGACGTTTGCCGCACCGGCCGCCGCATCGATCCCCGAGCCGGCAACGTCGGTGCTGCTGGCGGCCGGCGTGCTGACGGGAGTAGTGCGTCGGCGAAAGCGGTCGATCGGCGGGTCAGCGCTGGCGAAGGCGTTGTAGCAGGCGCATTCGCGTGTTACTTCTGGCGCCGGGAACCGAATGAAGACCGCGGCGCCGATGCCTGGGGCGTGCCTGCAGATGCTCGATTCACCAGTGGCCATGGCGCAGTGACTTCATGGTAGAGTCGGCGCGCGACCGCGACGCACACCGCGTGTGCGGTGTTGTCTTCGCCTTGTCGGTCGAGGGCGCCCGGGCTGTTTCGAGTGAAGACTCATGCCTACGGATAGTGTCGTGCTCATCGATGTTCGCGCGTTGTACGACGAGACTGCAAAGCTCGACGCCTTGCCTGACTACGAGCGGCGTGTGCTCGAGCAGGCCGGCGACGGGCGTGACGTCGTGCTCACCGGCCCTGGCCCCGTGTGGCTGTATCTGCGCCTCGCGCATGCGCTGCATGGCAAGGCCAGGCGGCTGTCGTACCGGTCACCGGTGACGGGCGACGTTGAGGTCTTCAATCACGATCCCCGGTGAGTACCGTGCCGGCGTCGAGAACGCTGATCCTCGAGAGAATGCGTGTCATGCCGTGGGTGCTTGAAGTATCCGCTCCGGAGCAACGGCTTTTTCGCGATCGTTACCCAGTGAGGCGACATGCCTGAGATGATTTCGGCCCCGGTGCCTCCGCCACCGCTGCCAGCGCGCAATCTCCGCTCCAGGCGCGGAGGGCGTGTTCTCGAGCGCGTTCAAGTGCGTGTAAGAGTCGTGACTCCAATCCTCGGGGGCGCGCCAGAGACCCGGACGGTGGACGGTGTCGACGGCATACGCGTGCCGACGATTCGAGGTCACCTGCGATTCTGGTGGCGGACCCTCCACGGGCATGAGCACGGGGAGGCGTCGGGGCTCTTCGCGGCAGAACGCGCGCTCTGGGGTGGCATGTCAGGTCAAGACGATGTCGGCGGGCGTTCACTGGTCGACGTCCGAGTGACCAATGTAAACCTGGCGGGCGTCACGACAGACGAAGTCCGGCCCTACCCAAGACAGGGCCAGCCTGCGACCCCTGGTGCGTACGCGCTGTGGCCGGCGCGCGGGACGAACGAAGAGCCCACCGCACCTCGTCGAGTTCAAGGAACCCAGTTCGACCTCGAGTTGCTGTTTCCAGAGGAACATACGCAGGCTGTGCGGAGCGCAGTCCTCGCCTGGACGCTGTTCGGCGGCTATGGTTCGCGTACACGTCGAGGCGTGGGCAGCTTGAGGTGCCTGTCGGACGGGTGGTTGCCGACCTCGGCCACCGTCGACGCTCTGAAGGTCCTGTTTGACAGCGACGTGTTGCACGACGGGGAATTCAGTCTC
>JAEUQQ010000639.1 GCA_016789685.1 Acidobacteriota bacterium
CTGTTCTGCTGCAGCTCGACGTGCGCCGGCACCAGCAGGAAGCGGCCCGTGAAGAGCCCGCCGCCGCCGCGGACGACGTTCGTGCCGTTGCCGAGGATGTCCCACGAGAAGCCCGCGCGGGGCTGGAAGGTGTTGGTGTCCTTGCCGCGGGCCGTCGGGTGCAGCGGATCGGTGTAGTCGGGGTTGTTGCCGTTGGTGTCGAGGTCGTACCGCACGCCGAGGTTGAGGCTGAAGCGCGACGTCGGCTTGAAATCGGCCTGCACGAAGCCCGAGATCAGCTTGGTCTTCACTTCGGATTCGCCCGAGCCCGAGGCATCGACGTAGAGCAGCGGCAGCACGCGGCCATCGGTCACGTAGATCATCAGGTCGGTCGGGTAGACCGGGAAGTTCCACTTGTCGCTGACGAACTGCGCGGCGCCGCCGGTCTTCAGGTCCATCGCCCACGAGCCGGCGCCGATGCGCGTGAAGAACGTGTCGCGCACTTCGACGATGTCGCCGGTGTCTTCCTGTTCGCCCGTGATGCCGGCGCCGGTCTGCAGCGTGTTGCCGCTCGAGAAGTACTCCGAGAGCGCCGTCGAGTTGTTGGGCTCGGCGAACTTGCGGCGGCCGATCTGCACCGACAGCTGGTTGAGCGAGGCATTGCTGACCGTCCAGCTATGCGTCGCCGTCAGGTTCCAGTTGTCGCGGTTGATGTCCATGCCCGTGCTCTCGTCGGCCACGCCGCCCACGCGGAAGTTCTCCATCCGCGAGCGCTCGTAGACGAAGCGGGTGCGCAGGTTCTGCTTGTCGTTCATGCGGGAGTCGAGCCCGCCGTAGAACAGCGACGTGGTCGTGGGCACGGTGATGTCGGCGGCCTGCGACGCGTAGATGCCGCCCGGGCGGAACAGCGTGATGTTGTCTTCGTTGATCTGCTCGAAGCTGGCGAAGAAGTGGGTGCGATCCTTGACGATCGGGCCGCCGAGCGTGAAGCCGAACTGCTGGCGCGAATAGGGGTTCTTCTGCAGGTCGAACGTGCCCTTCTCGCGCAGCGCGTCGTCGCGGAAGAAGCCGAAGGCCGAGCCCTTGAGGTCGTTGGTGCCCGACTTGGTGACGATCGAGAGCGCGCCACCGGCCGACCCGCCGATCTCGGTGTCGAAGCGGTTCGTGATGACGCGGAACTCGCTGATCGCGTCCTGCGAGAAGCGTGCGCGGGCGAGGCCGAGCGTCGGGTCGGTGAAGTCGACGCCGTCGACGAGGATGGTCGACTGGCTGGCGTTGCCGCCGCCGCCGATGACGGGCGAGTTCTGGATGAAGCGGAAGCCGCCGCGCTCGCGCTGCACGCCGGGCGCGAGGAAGGCGAGGTTCTGGAAGTCGCGCCCGGGGACGGGCAGTTCCTGGATCTGCTCGGGGACGATGTTGGTCGAGGAGTCGGTCTTGAAGACGTCGACGAGCGGTGCCTCGCCCTGCACGTTCACGGTCTCGGCCATCTGCGCGACCTTGAGCGTGATGGCGAGCTTGAGGGTCTGGCCGACGCGGAGGGTGAGGCCGTCCTGCTGTCCGCCCTGGAAGCCGGAGAGCTCGACCTTGACGACGTAGCCGCCCGGCTGGAGGGCGCGGGCACGCGCGGTGCCGGTCTCGTCAGTGACGATGACGGTGCTGAAGCCGGTGTCTGGCCTGGTCACCGTGACGGTCACGCCCGGCAGGACCTGATTGGTTTCGTCGACGGCGACGAC
Organism: Acidobacteriota bacterium; assembly: GCA_016789685.1. GTDB lineage: Bacteria > Acidobacteriota > Vicinamibacteria > Vicinamibacterales > JAFNAJ01 > JAEUQQ01. The sequence continues at coordinate 1,713 of JAEUQQ010000639.1, forward strand.
TTCGATGGTGCCGTCGGCGACCTGGGCGTGTGCCATAGGCGCACACCACGCCAGCACCGTCGCCAGTGCGATCGCGAAGCGGCCGGCGCGGCCGCGTCCGAGTGTGGAGAATCCCCGAAGCATAGTGCCTCCCCTGAACCGCTCATCGTGCCGGTGACCATTCGGGACGGGAGGAGCCGTGCGGCCCTGACCGGTACTCCCACGAGCGCAACTAACAAACCGAACGGTCGTTGTGCAAATGAAGCATGAAGGTGTATCAATGCACTGTCAAGCGGAATAGTGATGCGTCCGGGGCATGCCTCGGGCGAGCATCCGTCCGTCATCCGAGGGACTCGCCATGGCCGACCTGTCGCCGACGCGCACCGGTATCCTCCCGCACGCCCCCCACCAGATCTTCTGGGAACAGTTCGGCGACGGCAGCCGTCCGCCGGTCGTGCTGCTCAATGGCCTGGCGATGCACACGAAGGCCTGGTACCCGTTCATCGGGCGCCTGGCGGGCTTCGATGTGGTGCTGGTCGACTACCCCGGGCAGGGGGCCTCCTCGTCTGACGACCGCGCGGTGACGATGCCGGAGCTGGCCGGGTGCGTGCGGGCGGTGATCGACCACCTTGGGCTGCCGCCGGTGCACCTCATCGGGGTGTCGTACGGGGGATTCGTGGCGCTCGAGTTCGCGCGGCTCCACCAGGCGCGCGTCGCGTCGATGACGCTGTCGGGCATCCTGCTGTCGCACGAGACGCTATTCGAGATGTACGAGGCGCTGTCCCTGCGCTTCTATCGCAGCGGGCCCGAGGTGTTCGAGCTCTACACGCACTACATGTACGAGAAGATCTTCGGCGAGGCGTTCGTGCGGCGCGTGGGGCTCGAGGCGCTCGAGACCATGCGAGCGAGGTTCCACGACCGGTACAAGGATCGGGTGCACAGCCTGGTGCGGCTGACCGAGGCGCAGGATCCGTTCTTCGCGTCACTCGACGCCCATCGCGAGGGGTACCGGGCGATCACCGTGCCGACGCTGATCGTGCCCGGCGCCGAGGACCGGGCGATTCCGCCGTGGCAGCAGCGGAAGCTGCTCGAGTTGCTGCCGCACGCGCGGTACGAGCCCATCGACGAGGCTGGCCACGTGGTGTATCTCGAGCAGCCCGACATCTTCTGGCCCCGCGTGACATCCTTCCTGTCCGAGTAGGGGTCACGTCTTTCATTGCAGCATTTTTCAAGACCTGACCCCGAGGGGCCAGGTCTTGAATTTTGCTGCAATGAAAGACGTGACCCCTCCAGAGGCTATGAGCCGGCGACGGTGAAGGGGACGGTGGCCTGGGTCTTGTCCCACCAGATGGCCAGCGTGCCACCGGCGGCCGTCACGTCGACGAAGCCGATCGACAGCTGATCGATCGCCATCGGAATCGCGCCGACGGTCATCGGCACGCGCAGCACGTCCTTGTCGGGGGTGTAGTTGTACGCGCCCCACAAGGCGGTCTTGTCGTCACGGCTGAACTTCTGCTGCGCAGCCCAGTTCGAGAAGATCAGCGTCCACGCACCTTCCTTGAGGTCGACGAACATGCTGTACTCGCCGGCCGGCAGGGTCTTGCCGCCGAAGCTCAGCGCCGCCTCGGTCTTGAATCGCGTCGACTGATCGGCGCCCACGCGCCACACCGGCGCGCCGGCCAGCACGGCCTTGCCGTAGTCGGCGCCGCTGCCGAAGATGCCCGTCCGGCCGCGCATCAGCGGACGGCTGAAGGTGACGTCGATCCACTTGCCGTTCTCATAGCGCTGGCCGCGCTCGGTCTTCACCCACTGGCCGCCCACCTGCGTCGAGGCGGTGCCCTGCGGGCTCGACGGCCGGGCGGGAGGCGGGGTCTGCGCTGAAGCCGACGACAGGCTGCCGATGAGGAGGGCGGCCGTTGCCAGGGTCGTCAATCGAGTCTGCATGCGTGTCGCTCCGTGGTTGTTGAGGTCGTCGCCGCACCAGCCGGCGCCGGGCGCCGCCGGGGCAACGCCCCCCGGCCGTGCGGCTTCTTGTCGTGACGCGAACCCGACGAGCATAACAGGAGCATGCGGTCGCCATTACCGGAACGTGCGGCGGCCACCGCACCTGGCTGGTGTTTGAGTCTTCAAAATAGTACTTGACCGCTCGCCGGGCGACCGGGGTAGAGTCGGGATATTGTGATTTTGAACACTCAAAACCTGGTCCGTGGCGGCACCGCCATCACCCTGCTCGCGCTCGCCCTCGCCCCGGCTGCCGCGCAGACCACGGCCACGCTCGTCGGGCACATACGCGATCCCCACGAGGCGGCCATCGCCGGCGCCTCGGTGCTCGTGACGCAATCGGCGTCGGGCTTCGCGCGGCACCTGCAGGCTGATGCGGCCGGCCGCTTCACGCTCGTCAACCTGCCGCTCGACACCTACCTCGTGGCGATCGAGGCCCCCGGCTTCGAGCCGGTGGCGCGCGAGGTGCCGCTGCGCAGCAACGTGCCCGTCACCGAGATGTTCGACCTGCGCATCGCGTCGCAGCTGACGGTCGTCACCGTGGTCGCCGGCGAGGGCGCGTCTCGCGTCGACAGTCGCTCGACGGGTACGCGCACGACCATGGATCAGGCGGTCATCGAGGGACGTCCGCTGCCCATCGGGAGCAGCCGCGGGATCGAGGCCGTGCTCGCGTCGTTCCCGGGGTTTGCACCGAATGCGAATGGGGCCATCCACCCGCGGGGCGCCCACAACCAGATGACCTACGTGGTCGACGGCCTCGCCATCTCCGACCAGCTCACGGGGGCCTTTGCCAACGCGCTCGACCTCGGGGTGGTGCAGAACGTCGAGCTGATGACCGGCAACATCCCGGCCGAGTTCGGCAGCAAGGTGTCGGGCGTGGCGATCGTCAACACGCGCAGCGGCATCGGCAGCGCACGCCGGCTCGCAGGCGAGGGCAGCCTCGGACTCTCGGGGCATCGCTCGCGTCAGGTCTCGGCCTCTGGCGGCGGACAGCACGGCGACGTCGGCTACTTCGGCTTTGCCAACGCGTTCACCTCCAGCCGCTTCCTCGACGCGGTCTCGCTCGACAACCTCCACAACGATGGCCGCGCGATGCGCCTGTTCGGCCGCATCGACTGGCATCCCCGTGCCGCTGATCTGCTGCGGCTGAACGCGATGGGCGGACGATCGCGCTTCGAACTCGCGAACCTCAGGTCGCAGGAGGCGCGCGGCCAGGACCAGCGCCAGCGGCTCGGCGACGTGTCGGTGTGGGGCGGCCACCTGCGTACCCTCGGCAGCGCGGCCACGGTGGAATCGACGGCGGCGTTCAGGCAGACGACGTCGGTGTTGCGGCCCAGCGCCGGCGACGCGCCCGTCACGGCCTGGCAGGACCGTTCGCTCAGGACGCTGACGCTGACGTCGCGGCTGACCGTCGCGCGCGGACGCCACACGGCACGCGCGGGTCTCGACCTGCAGGCGACGCCCATCCGCGAGGCGTTCACGCTCGGCCTCACCGACGCGACGTTCAACGACCCGGCCGCGCCGGATTTCAACCCCTCGCTGCTGCCGCACGACCTCACGCGCGGAGGCACGCCCTTCACCTTCCGCGATGCGAGGACGGGGACGCAGGTCTCGGCGTTCGTGCACGACGAGCTGCGCTGGCGGCGTCTCACCGTGACGGGCGGCCTGCGTGTCGACGCCTACCGGCTGATCGTGCACGAGACGGCGTGGCAGCCCCGGGTGGGCGTTGCGTGGTCGGTCATCGACGGGCAGACGGTGGTGCGCGCGTCGTACAACCGGCTGCTGCAGACGCCGCCGAACGAGAACCTGCTGCTGTCGAGTTCCGAGGCGGCGGCGCGCCTCGCGCCACCAGTGGTCCGCGAGGCCCTCGGCGGCACGTACGTGCCGATGCGTGCCGAGCGCCAGCACGCCGTCGAGGTGGGATGGCAGCAGGCGCTGCCCGGCGCGATGCGGCTCGACGTGTCGGCGTATGCGAAGCGCGCGCGCGACCAGCAGGACAACAACAACTTCTTCGACACGGGAATCATCTTCCCGGTCACGCTGCGCGCCATCCGCGCCCGGGGTGTCGACGTGCGGCTGAGCCTGCCCGAACGCCACGGCGTCTCGGGCGCCGTCTCGCTGTCGCACGCGCGCGCCGTCTCGTCGCCGCCGTTCACCGGCGGCCTCTTCCTCGGCCAGGACGCGGTCGACCTGCTCTCGACGGGCGACTTCGTCATCGATCACGACCAGGCGCTGGGCGTGCAGGCCGACCTCCGCTACACCAGCCCCCGCGGTGGCTGGGTGGCGGCCTCGGTGCGCCACGACAGTGGCCTCGTTGCCAACCCGTCAGACCCGGCCGAGGTGGCGGCGGATCCCGACTTCGCCGACTTGCTGCCCTACGTCGATCTGGCTGGTACACCGGCGCGCGTGCGCCCGCGGTCGATCGTCGACCTCGGCGCCGGCTACGAGCGTCCGCGATCGGCTCGTGTGCGCTGGGGCGTGCGGGCACAGGTGTCGAACCTCTTCGATCGCGTGGCACTCTACAACTTCCAGTCGGTGTTCGTCGGCACGCGTGTCGTGCAGCCACGGACGTTCGGGCTGCGCGCCACGCTCCGCTGGTAGGCCGGCGTCGCCGCAGTGGCGCCGCGGGCGTGCGAGGCCGCCCGCTTCCGAGCCGCAAACGCGCAGGCCGCGTTCACCCCCGGCCCATGACGCTGCACTCTCCCAGTCGTCCGCGAGGCGCGGACTACAATGACCGGGATGGACGCCGCCGTTCCCCGCACGTTCAGTGCCGGGCAGTCGATCGAGGATCACTGCCGCGCCTGCCACGCCGACCGCATGCACACGATCATCGTGGTCGATGCCCAGCGCCAGCCACTCCGCGTGTCGTGCGGGTTCTGCGGCAGCGACCACAACTACCGGGGCGGCCCACGCGATGCGCCCCGGACGACCACGCCGCCGCGCGTGCCCGCGCCGCCACGTGCCGTGGCCGCCCCGCTCCCACTCGTCAGCGAACGCGAAGTGAGGGAACCCGCCGTGTCACTCGATGCCGCTGGAATCGATCTCGAACGCCTCCTGCGCCAGGTCATTCGCGAAGAAGCTGGCCTGACGGCCGTTGCGCCGGCCGAGAAGTGGCGCGGTGGCGATCTCATCCTGCGCGCCGGCAAGCCGGGCCTGCAGGACAAGGTGTTTCCGATCGAGACGTTCTTCCACAAGATCGTCATGGTCAGGAACCGCCTGCGGACGCTCGAGCAGCAGGTCAACGCGATGGATGCCCCCGAAGACGTCAAGGTCAAGCTGCAGGGCTACATCACGGGCTGCTACGGCTCGCTGACGTCGTTCAACATCCTGTTTGCCGACGAAGCGGACCGGTTCGAGGGCAGCGCGTCGGAATAGGACCACCCGGGGGCTGGTCATAGCGTTCAGGAGACACCGTCGCCGGCGGCCAGCGGGCGCCGGCCGAACATTTCGTCCGCGGCCGGGGAAGAATCCTGCCCTGCCCGGGGTCGAAGTGTGCTGAGGCGCCTTTCGATGGTGCGGTTTGGCTGACGAGCATTCCAACGACCCTGATCTCGACCTGCTGCCGGCGGCGGCCCGAGGCGATCTCGACGCGTTCGAGGCACTCGTGCGGCGCTACCAGCATCGCGTGGTCAGTCTTGCACGCACGCTGACAGGCTCCCCAGACGAGGCCGAAGACCTCGCGCAGGAGGTGTTCGTCCGGGTCTACAAGTCGCTCGGGGCGTTCCGGGGCGACAGCCTGTTCCGGACGTGGCTCTACACGGTGACGGTGAACGTGTCGCGGTCGCATCACGCCCGGAAGCGGCGGCAGCAGGATGTGTGGGCCGACAGCGGCGCAGACGATGACATGCCGTTCGACCCGCCCGACGCCGAAGACTTCGAGGGAGCGTGGCTCACGCGCGACGCGGTGGCGCGCGCGCTCGAACGGCTGCCGGCCGACCAGCGGACGGTCGTGACGCTGCGCGACGTGCACGGGCTCGACTACCGCGAGATCGCCGAGACGCTCGGGATTCCGATCGGCACGGTCGAGTCGCGGATCGCGAGGGGACGTTCGCGCCTGCGGGCAGTACTGCGGCCGGCGGCGCACTGACGGATGGGTGAGGGCGCACCCGGCGCGAGCCCGGTGCACGGGAGAGGCAGGATGGACACAGCAACGTCGTGCGCATCGTATCGCGACGCCATCGTCGCGGCGGTTGACGCTCGACTCGATCCAGGCCGGCAACGGATGCTCGACGCGCACCTCGCGTCGTGCCCGCGTTGCCGCGCCGTGCTCGCGCAGCATCGCGATGTCAAGCGCGAGACGCGTGCGATCGGCTTCGGCGACGTGTCGGCCGACTTCGCGGCGCGCGTGCGGCAGCGCGTCGAACGGCCGGCCCTGGCCGACCTTTTCGACTTCAGGGCGTGGACGTGGCGGCTGGTCCCGATCGCGGCGCTGATGGCGGCCGCTATCTGGCTGCCCGCGCTGCGCGATCGCACGCGGACCGTGCCCCTGGGCGACGCGCTGTCGGCCTGGGCGACCGGGGCCGCCGAGTATCCAACGTCGTTGCTGCTCGATCCTGCGGCGGATCCGGGCGAGCTGGCAGCGACGGCCTTCGAGGAGCGGGCACGATGAGTCTTCGCCAGAAGGTCACACCCTGGTTCCTGGCGTTCGTGGTGCTGGTGTTCGCCACGGGCGTCGGCACGGGGCTGCTCGTCGCGCGATACGTTCCCGGCGTGGCCATGCGCCGGTCGCCGCCGCGGCCGTCGCCGGCCGAGATCACGAAGCGGCTCGCGGCCGATCTGTCGCTCACCGGCGAGCAACAGCGCCAGGTCGAGGCCATCTTCGCGCGCAGCAGTGAGCAAATGGACCGCCTCCGTGACACCACCGGACAACAGTTCGACGCTCTGCGTGCCCAGATGGACGGGGAGATCGAAAAGATCCTGACGCCGGCCCAGCGCGAACGCTTCCGGGCGTTGATTCCGCCGCGCCCACCCAGGGGCGACGGCCCGCCCGAGCGCCGATGACGGCGCCGGCGTTTCGGGACGATGTCCGGTTGTCCGGAGGTCGATCGGTGTGCTGCGTTACGGGACGCCGGCAGTGCCGGGGCGCCGACACACACGGGAGAAGGCGGCGATGGCCGGTATCGTGATGGGGGCGCTGGTGATTGGGGCCGCGGTCGCGGGCATCGCGGGCATGGTGCACGACCTCGTCGATCCCCGGCGACGCCAGCGTGAAGGCTGACGAGGCGCGTGGCCGCCCGCGCGGGCTACCGCAGGAACGGCAACCCGTGGATGACCGAGGCCACGACCGAGAGCAGTGACAGCACGAGGCACGCCAGCGCCAGGGCGAGGTGGTCGATGCGTTCGGGCTTGAGGGGATCGAGCCACTGCGCGGCGAGGTACCCGCCGAGGAATCCCCCGGCGTGCGCGTAGTTGTCGACGCCGGGCATGATGAAGCCGAACATGCCGAGCGTGAGGGCGTAGCCAAGCGCCTGGCTGTGCACCTGGCTGCTGCCGGTGCGGCGCCCGTAGTAGACGAGGGCACCGAGCAGCCCGAAGATCGGCGCGGAGGCGCCGACGGTGAAGCGGCCACCGCGCAGGAAGAGGATGTCGGGGATGAAGGCGCCGGCAAACGAGCTGAGCACGAATCCCATCACGCCCGCCAGGGTGTAGATGATCACCATCCGGCCGGGCCCGTAGAGTTCGGCCGTGGCCGGCGCGAGCTGCCGCACCCAGAGCATGTTGAAGAAGATGTGCAGGGCGCCGCCGTGCAGCCAGCCCGCGCTGAGCACCGTCCACCAGCGGCCCGCGCCGAACACGGGCACCGCCCCGCTCGCGCCGAAGAGGAACAGGGCCTCGCTGCTGGGCGAGAACAGGCTGAAGAGCCCGCGCATGCCGATGGCGCCACGCGAGGCAATCAGCGTGAGGCCAAACAGGATCACGCACCCGCCGACCACCAGCGGCACGAATCCCAGGTCGCCGCCGAGGGCGCGCAGGGCCGGGGCAAATCCCCAGAGGCCCGGGTTGCGCCGGCCGCAGTTGTAGCAGGCCTCGTCGTTGACGCCGACGAGCATCCCGCACGAGGTGCAGACGACGGCTCCTGAACGCTGACGCTTGAACACGTGGCGATGATAACCCCTTCGACTCGCTGCGCTCGCTCAGGGCAGGCCGGGCGGGGGCGCTCGCTCAGGGCCCTTCGACTCGCTTCGCTCGCTCAGGGCAGGCCGGGCGGGGGCGCTCGCTCAGGGCCCTTCGACTCGGATTGCTCGCTCAGGACAGGCCCGAAGGGGGCGATCGGGGGCGATCGGGGTCGATCAGGCGGAGCGGAACCGGACGAAGGCGGCGATCAGGCCGCTGCCAGCCAGGAACATCGCGAGGCCGTCGAAACGCGCGGCGGCCCGTGGCGCGACCACGACCGGCTGGATCCAGGCCATCCGGCCGTTGCTCTCGAGCACGCGGGCACGCACGTACCCTTCTTCGCCCGTGAAGGTGTAGGTCGCGGTCGGCTCGGTGGCGTCGTGCACGATGCGGCCGCCCCTGGCGATGAACTGCACGCGATACTTCGACCACGGCTCCGGCTTGACGACGACCTGCAGGCTCGTGGGCGACGCCTGGACGTCAACGAGTTCGACACCGGTTGACGCGTAGAAGTCGCCGCGATCGAGGGCCTCGACGATGGCCCGGCGCTCGAGGCGGGGCGCCCGTACGGCCACCCACCCGCGTCCCGGGCCGGCGACGTTGGGGTTGCCCGGCTGCTTGAAGGTATGCGCGTCATCCACGGCGATGCCGTAGAGCATCGTGCCGCTCGAGAGGATGGCGTCCCACACCTCCTCGAGCCCGGGCACGCCGCCGCCGCCGGCGTTGTTGACCTGCGGGTGGCCGTTGTAGATCTCGAACAGGCGGTTGTTGCGCACTTGCTGCAATTGCTCGCGCGTGATCGCCCAGCGGAAGTTGGGGTGGTTGATGTGCGGCACGCCGCCGGCCGCGCGGATGGCGTCTACCGCGTGCTGCAGCACGTCGACGACCGACGAACCCGTCTGGGCGCCGCTTCCGCGGCTGACATCGAGCCCGTTGACGTGCAGCGGCGCCTTCTCGAACGACGAGGTCACTTCCTCGCCCCTGATGACGAGGAACTGCCCGTCGGCGCCGTGCAGCGCGTTGAGCGCATCGGTCGCGGTGAGGAAGTTGTGGTCGGTGAGCACGAGGAAGGCGTAGCCGTGCTCGCGATACCAGCGTACGACGTCGTCGGGCGTGGAGTCGCCGTCGCTGTTGAGCGTGTGCGTGTGCGTGTTGCCCTTGTACCAGCGCGTCGCCGGCGCCGACGACGCCTGGGCCGTCGCCGCTGCGGGCACCAGCGTGGCGAGCGCCACGACGATCGCGAGAGACACGGGCAGGGCAGGACGTCGCATCACGGGCTCCCGGAGAAGGACTCGGCCGATCGCGTCAACGCCCGGCAGGGACGCGACGCGCGCGCGAGCATGGTGCCGCGACGGGACGACAGCCGTGTATCCTGTCGGCATGGCGCGCGGGTGGGAGAGTAAATCGGTCGAGGAGCAACAGCAAGAGGCCTCGCGCGGTCGCGCGCAGCACGGGCGCGCGCTGACGGCCGACGAGCAGGAGCGCGCGCAGCGCCGGGCGACGCTGCAACTCGCGCGTACGCGCACCGAAACCGACCTGGCGCGCGCGGCCGGCGGCTACGCCGAGATGCTCCGCAGGCAGCTCGCCGCGATCGACGAACAGCTGCAGGCTCTCGGCGTGCCGGAGGTCTGAGCCCTTACTTCGTCGCGACGCCGAGCTCGCCCAGCTTCGCGGCCATGTCCTGCGCCGACGTGTCGGGCTTGACGGCCTTGTCGATGGCTGTGATGCGCCCGTCCTTGCCGATGTAGAACGTCCAGCGGCTGGCGAACCCGCGTTCCGGGTTGAGCACGCCGTAGGCCGTCGCCGTCGCCTTGGTCGGATCGCTCAGCAGCGGGAAGTCGGCCTTCTGCTGTTCGGCAAAGCCCTTGTTGTCGTCGAGCGGATCGACGCTGGCCATGAAATAGGTGACGTCGTACTTCCGGATCAGGTGTCCGTTCTCGGCGAGCGACTTGCACTCGATGGTGCAGCCGCGAGTGTAGGCCTTGGGAAACCAGGCGACCACGACCGCCTGCTTGCCGCGGAAGTCCGACAGCTTGTACGTCTTGCCGTCGGTGGCCTGCAGCGAGAATTCAGGCGCGACGTCGCCGACCTGGGGGGCGGGCGTCTGGGCGTTTGCCGAAGCCGCGGCCAGGCACAGGGCTGCCGCGAAGAGCCATCCACGCATCTCTCGATACTCCTTGCGAAACTGGGGTGTGTCCAGAGATTCAGTATGGGCCATCCGCGGCGCCTGCGCCAGTGATCGCTCCGTGCGGTGCCGCG
>JAEUQQ010000644.1 GCA_016789685.1 Acidobacteriota bacterium
CGCCGCGCCGCGCGCAAACACCAGGTCGCCCGCGGCCGAGAACACCTCGACCCAGCGCTGGGCGCCCGCGTCGTAGCCCAGGTCGCGCGTGGCCTCGGTCCGCCACTGGAACTGCGCGTCACGGCGCACGACCATCTCGGCCGCCACCTCGAGATCCTCTTCGAGGTGATGATCGAGTGCCTCGCGCATCGATCGCCACTGGATCACCAGCACCGTCACGAGGAACGGCACCAGGATCAGCAGGATGGACGCCGCGAACCAGATCGTCAGCCGCGTCCGGAGCCGCAGCCCTGTCATGCGTCGCCCTCGCGCACCAGGAAGCCGACGCCCCTGACGGTGTGAATCAGGCGAGGGCCCGTGCCAGCATCGACCTTCTTGCGCAGGCGCGCGATGTGCACGTCGATGACGTTGTCGAGCGGCGTGCCGCGCGACGGTTCCTCCCAGACCTCGCGCGCGAGCATCTCGCGCGACACGATCTGCCCGAGGTGCCTGAGCAGGTACTCGAGCAGCTCGAACTCCCGCGTGGTGAGATCGACGGCCACCCCGCCGCGCGTGACGCTGCGCGTCACGGGATCCACGTCGAGATCGGCCACGCGAAGGCGCAGCGCATCTTCGGGACGCCCCCGGCGCAGCATGACCCGCAGGCGCGCCAGCAGCTCGGCGAACGCAAACGGCTTGACCAGGTAGTCGTCGGCACCGGCGTCGAGGCCACGCACGCGGTCCTCAACGGCGTCGCGCGCCGTCAAGACCAGCACCGGCACGGCGAAGCCCCGTCGGCGCAGCCCGGACAGGATCTCGATGCCGTCGCGCCCCGGCAGGCCGAGGTCGAGCAGGATCGCGTCGAACGGTTCGGTCGTCGCCCTGAAGTAGCCGTCTTCGCCCGTCCGCGAGACGGCAACCTCGTAGCCTTCGCCGGCCAGGCCTGCCCTGACCGCGCCAGCCACTTTCGTGTCGTCTTCCACGACCAGGACGCGCATGCACGCTCGCGGGGTGATGGGGACGGTGATCCCCGGGAAAAAGGAACGGCCGGAGGGATCCAGCCTCCGGCCGACGAACGCCGCCGGCGGGACCACCGCAACCGGTGCGTGGATCGCAGCTTATCGACCCGGCGGGGACGCGTGCCTGAAGAATACCTGAACTTCTCGACAGGATCCGGCGCCCCACCGCGAGGGCACGCGACACGCGCCTGTCAGGCGCGCGCCGAAAGCCAGCCGACGAGTGCCCCGCCGACCACCAGCCACGTGGAGTTCACGCGGTACCGCACCAGCGCCACGCCCGCGCCGATGGCGACGGCGACGGTCGGCAGGTCAACGAGCGCCGCACGCCCGAGGTCCCATGCCACGACCGCCATCAGCGCCAGCGACGCGACGTTGACGCCATCGAGCACGGCCCCGGCAACGCGCGACCGCCGCAGGCGAGGCACGAGGGGGCCGCTGAGCGCCACGAACACGAACGCCGGGAGGAAGATCCCCACCGTCGCAACGACCGCCGCCACGGGTCCGCCGAGCAGGTAGCCGACGAACGTCGCCGTCGTGAACACGGGCCCCGGCGTGACCTGCCCCACGGCCACGGCGTCGAGCAACTGCGCTTCGGTGAGCCATCCGAGGCGCTCGACGAGGTCAGACCGCAGGAACGCCAGCAGCACGTAGCCGCTGCCGAAGAGCACCGATCCGATCTTCGCGAACACCAGGAACAGCGGCCACAGGCCGACACTCACGGCGGCGACGCCCGTCGCCGCGCTGGCGGCCATCGCGCCGGCCGGAAGCGCGGCCCCCGATGCGGCGGCGACGGCGGCCGCGGCAGCGCGCGGTGCCAGCCACCGCCCGGCGAGGCCGCTTGCCAGGCCCGCAGCGGCGAGCACGATCAGCTCGTCGACGCCAGCGGCCACGGCACACACCGCCAGCCCACCGAGCACCGCGAGCCACGCCGACCGCACGGCGCTCTGCCCAAGTCCCCAGAGCGCCTGGACGACGACCGCGATGACGACCGGCTTGACGCCGTAGAGCACGCCCGACACCGCCGGCAGCGCACCGTAGGTGACATACGCCCATGCCGCAAGGCCGACCAGCAGCGTGGCGGGAACGATGAACGCGACGCCGGCGACCAGCAACCCGGGCCACCCCGCGCGCGCGTGGCCGATGTGGATGGCCAACTCGGTCGAGTTCGGCCCGGGAATCAGGTTGGTGGCGCCAACGTAGTCGAGGAACTGCTGGCGTGTCAGCCACGACCTGCGCCGCACCACCTCGTCTTCCATGAGGGCGACGTGCGCTGCCGGTCCGCCAAAGGCCGTGGCGCCGAGCTTCAGGAACAGCAGCGCCAGTTCGGTCAGTGGCTTCGAGCCAATACGCGCCACATCGTCACCGCGTCAGCTGGAACGACTGTGCGGCGCAGGTGCCGTAGCCCGACGCATAGCGGAACAACACGCTGCCCTCGACGTCGCCGCGCACCTGGCCCGCCGAGACGATGGTGCCGCCGACACCTGCGGCGCCCGGCCTGCCGTTCCACACGATGCCAACGGAGTTGTCGCCGAACTCCACGACCGTCCCGTCGTAGGCCGTGGCACGTCCGGCGATCGGCCCCCACACCTCGGCGCCATTGCGCTGCAGCGTGAAGACCAGCGTGCCGTCGGGCGAGGTGCCGCGCCAGCCAGTACCCTCGACCGCCACATCGACGGCCAGCCGGGCCGAGTTGTCGCCCCGCCCGGCACACGCGATGACCGCCGAGGTTCCGGGCCCGCTTGCCGTGGTCGACGACACGGCCAGGGTGTAGCGCCCGGGAGGAAGTGCCGAGGCCGCGGGCAGCGACGCCACGTCACGCGACGACGTGGGCGAAGACGGCGACCCGCAGCCGGCGACGCCGCTCGACGTCAGCAGCAGGAGCAGCACGCCAGTCGCACAACGGGGCGAAGAACGGAGGGGGAATCGTCGAAGCGCCGGCATCAGGAGTCCTCGACGGGGGGCACCCGAGTATAGCGCCGCGCGCAGGCGGGTCGAGCCGTCCGCGCACGGCCTCCTGGCGGTCCGTCCGGTGATTCGGAAAGGCCGCTCCTACACCGGTGCGTCTTCGGGCGCCCGCGCCGCATACTGCAACGGCTTCGTCCACAGGCTCTCGAGGCCCTCGAGGATGTCGGATGCCCAGCCGAAGACGTTGCGCCCGGCGACCACGCGCCGCATGGCGCGCATGCGGCGCGAGCGATGGTCGGGTGGCATGTCGACGGCGCGCAGGATCGCCCCGGCGAAGCCCTCGACGTCGTACGGATTGACGATCAGCGCCTCGTCGAGCTCCTGCGCCGCCCCGGCGAGCGCGCTGAGCACCAGCACACCATCCTCGTCGTCGCGAGCCGCCACGAACTCCTTGGCCACCAGGTT
>JAEUQQ010000651.1 GCA_016789685.1 Acidobacteriota bacterium
TGCAGGCTCAAACCCGGGGATCGCTCGGAACCTGTGCTTGCATGCAGGCTCAAACCCGGGGATCGCTGGGAACCTGGGCTCACATGCAGGCTCAAACCCGGGGATCGCTGGGAACCTGGGCTCACATGCAGGCTCAAACCCGGGGATCGCTCGGAACCTGTGCTTGCATGCAGGCTCAAACCCGGGGATCGCTGGGAACCTGGGCTCACATGCAGGCTCAAACCCGGGAGCGGGCTCAGGACCGCAGGCGGGTTTGAGCCTGCACGCGAAGCGCGGCCCCGCGCTGCCGCCGCCGCGCGCAGCAGTCGGGTCGAGCCTGTACGCGAAGCGCGGCCCCCGCGTCGCCGCCGCCGCGCGCAGCGCTCGGGTTTGAGCCTGTACGCGAAGCGCGGCTCCCGCGCAGCCGCCGCCGCGCGCAGCACTCGGGTTTGAGCCTGCACGCGAAGCGCGGCCCCCGCGTCGCCGCCGCCGCGCGCAGCACTCGGGTTTGAGCCTGTACGCGAAGCGCGGCCCCGCGCAGCTCCCGCCGCGCGAAGCTCTCCGCCCTTAGTCCAGCCCCAGCACGCCGATGTAGGGGAGGTTGCGGTAGCGTTCGGCGTAGTCGAGGCCGTAGCCGACCACGAACTTGTCGGGGATCTCGAAGCCGACGTACTCGACCTTCACGTCGACGAGGCGGCGCGAGGGTTTCGACAGCAGGCACGTCGTCCGGAGCGAGCGCGGGTTGCGGGCGCGCAGGATTTCCTGCAGGTAGGTCAGCGTCAGGCCCGTGTCCACGATGTCTTCGACGATCACCACGTCGCGGCCTTCGATGCCGGCGTCGAGGTCCTTCAGCATCCGCACTTCGCCCGACGAGGTCGTGCCCTTGCCGTAGCTCGACACGGCGATGAAATCGAGCGTCACGCGCTCGCCCATGCCGCGCACGAGGTCTGACAGGAACAGGAACCCCCCCTTGAGGACGCAGACCAGGTGGATGGGATCCGTGCCCGGGTGCTCGCGCTCGATCTGCTGCGCCAGCTCGCTGATGCGGGCCTGGATCTGTTCGGAGGTGAGGAGGATCTCGGCGACGTGGGACGTTGACATAGGTGGCCGCGCGGCGCGATGCTTTGCGCGCCGAACGCGGCGAAGCTTAACACATGAAACGGTTCTCGCTCATCACCGAGATCGAGGCGCGCGTCCTCGAGTATGGCAGCACGGTCGAACTCGAGCCGGGCGGCCAGGTCACGCCCCTGGCGGCCGACACCCTCCGCGAGCGCCGGGTAACGGTCCGCCCGGCCCTCGGGCTGACCGACGCCGACATCGCCGCCTTGGCGCCGCCGGCGACGATTCGGACGGTGGCCCTGGCGACCGATCATTCGGGGCTCGCGCTCAAGAAGCGCCTCGCGGCGCACCTGCGCGCGAAGGCGCTCGCGGTGATCGACCTCGGCACCGACACGCCCGATCCGGTCGACTATCCCGACATCGCCGCCCGCGTGGCGCAGGCCGTCGCGCGCGGCGACGCCGAGGCGGGCATCGTCATCGACGGGGCAGGCATCGGGTCGGCCATCGTCGCCAACAAAGTCCGCGGCGTGCGTGCCGTCATGGCCTTGACGCCCACGATTGCGCGTTACGGTCGCGAGCACAACGGCGCCAACGTCGTCACGCTCGGCGCCACCCTCCTGTCGATCGACGAGGCGCTCGCCGTCGTCGACATGTTCCTGGCGACGCCCATGACCGAGGCGCGGTACATCCGCCGCCTGGCCAAGGTGCGCGCCCTCGAAACGCCATGACGCCTTCTTCGTTCGACCTCCAGCGCCTCATCGAAATCGTCACCGAGGAAGTGGCCGCCGCCACCGGCCTGGCCGCGACGTCACGCTGCGCCTGCCATGGGTTCGCGGACGCCTGTTGCCCGACCCGCCTGCGCGGGGTGCTCGACGCCGGCGCGAACCGCCTCAGCGTCCACGCGGGCGGGGGCGCGTCGAAGGACGTGGCCGGCGTCATCGACCACACGATGCTGCGTCCCGACGCGACGCGCGCCGAGATCGAGACGTTGTGCCGCGAGGCGCAGGAGTTCCACTTCGCCACGGTCTGCGTCAACCCGACCTGGGTCGCCACGTGCGCGCAGATGCTCCGGCACCACGGCGTCGGCGTGTGCACGGTCGTCGGTTTTCCGCTCGGCGCCACGACGTCAGACGTCAAGGCGTACGAGACGCGGCGCGTGATCTTCGACGGCGCCACCGAGGTCGACATGGTCATCAACGTCGGCGCGCTCAAGTCGGGCGACCTGCGCCTCGTCGAACGCGACATCGAGGCGGTCGCCGACGCGTGCCGGGCGGGTGGCGTCATCAGCAAGGTGATCATCGAGGCGGCCCTGCTCACCGACGACGAGAAGGTCACGGCGTGCACGTTGTCGAAGGCGGCGGGCGCCGATTTCGTCAAGACCTCGACCGGGTTCGCCAAGGGCGGAGCCACGCCGGCCGATGTCGCCCTGATGCGCCGCGTCGTCGGCCCCGAGATGGGCGTCAAGGCCGCCGGCGGCGTGCGTGGCTACGATGACCTCAAGCAGATGGTGGCGGCCGGGGCGACGCGTGTCGGCGCCAGCGCCGGCGTGCGCATCGTGCGGGAGTCGAAGGGCGAGCGGGTGGCGGGGGCCGGGCCGGGCTACTAGCAGCCGTGTGCCGATGCGGGCACCGGGCGGGCCTGGCCGATCGTCAACAGGCTGGTAGCCAACTCTGGGCCGTCCGGGCCGCGCGATGCGTGGCACCACCAGCGTGATGCATTTTTCTGGTGAAGGCCCCCTGTCGGGCGTATCCTGCGCCGACGCTTGCGACTGGTAAAGACTTCCGGGCGACCGACCGATACATCCACCGGCCTACGATGCTGGATCGACAGCAGCCCCCCAGGCTGATCGTTCGCACGCTTCTTGTCTCGTTCGCGAGCATCCTGCTCGTGACCGGGGCGGTGTTTCTCGCCGAGAGCCTCGCGCACAGTGCCCTCGTCGACTACGGGCTGTCGAGCCCGTCGTGGCTCGGGCTGCTCGCCGGCGGGGCCACGCTGCTCGGCGCCCTCCTGAGCTTCCACGCCGCTCGAGCCATCACACAGCCCATCGACCAGTTGTCACGAGCGATTTCGCACGTCGCCAGCGAGCGCCGGTTCGATGTGGTCGTGCCGCGCACAGGGCAGAGCCGCGAGGTCGATGCGCTGGCCGACTCGTTCAACACGCTGGTCGGGTCGCTGCGCACGGCCGAGGCGCACACGCGCGGCGCGTACATCGGCGTCATCGAATCGCTCGCGGCCGCGCTCGACGCGCGCGACCAGTACACCGCGGGGCACTCCGAACGCGTGAGCCGCATTGCCGTCGCCATCGGCCAGGCGATGTCGCTTGCGCGCGAAGACCTCGACATCCTGCGCCTCGGCGCACTGCTCCACGACATCGGCAAGATCGGCGTGCGCGACTCGGTGCTCGGCAAGGTGGGCCCGCTGACCCCCGAGGAGTACCAGGACGTGAAGACGCACACCCACCACGGGGCGCGGATCCTGCAACCGCTGCCGTTCCTGGCGCCCTATCTGCCCATCGTCGAACTGCACCACGAACGACCAGACGGCCTGGGCTACCCCTATGGCCTCAAGGGCGACGACATCCCCATCGGCGCCAGCATCGTCCGCGTCGCCGACGCGTTCGATGCGATGACGAGCGCTCGTGCCTACCGGCCCGCGATGACCACCGCCGAAGCGATGGTCGAACTGCGGCGCCACGCCGGATCGCACTTCGACCAGCGCGTTGTCGCGGCGCTTGCCGAGGCACTGCCACACGCCGACGAGCAGATCACCGATCGTACGGCCGGCGTGCCGGTGCCCGACGCCGACGGCGAAGCGCGCGCCGCGGCCAAGCGCATGTCGGACTCGGGGACCTGGCGCGTGTTCGTCGACACGCGCTCGCACGACTCCCAGCACCGCTGGGCCGGCATCTGAGCCCGCCCGCCGCGCGGCTAGCCCACGGGCGGGGGCAACTGCCCGGTGCGCGCCGCGTCACTTGCCGCGCGCAGCGCCGTGGCGCTGTGCCGGTTCGAGATCTCGATGCCCTCGGCGTCGAAGCGCTGCTTGACGCGGCGCCGCAGTTCGCGGGCGGCCTCCCACTGCTTGAGCGGCAGCGTCTTCATCCGCGTCCTGATCACGACCCCGGCATCGCCGAAGGCGTCGATACCCAGCACCTCGAGCGGTTCGATCGCCAGGCTCGCCAGCGCGGCGTCGCCCCGCATCGCGTCGCCGATCTCGCGCAGCACCTGCATCACCCGGTCGGTGTCTTCGCGGTACACGACCGTCACGTCGAGCACCGCGTACGAGTAGTCCTTCGAACGATTGGCCAGTGTCGTGATGCCGCCAGCGGGGAAGACGTGCACCGTGCCCTCGACGTCGCGCAGCACGATCGTCCGCAGCGTGATGCTCTCGACCACGCCGCCCGTCCCGTTGATGACGGCCACATCGCCGACGCGGACCTGGTTCTCGAGAATGATGAAGAACCCGCTGATGACGTCCTTGACGAGCGTCTGCGCGCCGAAGCCGACCGCGAGGCCGACGATGCCCGCGCCCGTCAGGATGGGCATCACGTCGATGCGCAGCTCGCGCAGGATCATCAGGCCTGCCGTGCCGGTGACGAGGACGGCGACGACGTTGTGCACCAGGTTGCCGAGCGTGCGCACCCGCCGCGATCGTTCGTCGGCATCGGGCGAGTTGCTCTCGGCGATTTCGCGCTCGATGCGCACCAGCACGACGCCGGCCACGCGGACGATGAGCCAGGCGAGCCCGCCCACGAGCAGGATGCGCACCCCTGAGCCGACGAACCAGTCGACGACCACTTCGGGGTCGAGGCCGATGTCGTTCTGGTACCCCGCGACTTCGAGCGCGGGAGCGAACAGGGTGACGAACACGGCCGCGAAGGCGAGCATCCGGGCGTAGCGCACGGGCTTGACGAGGGCCCGGTCGGTCGATGCGTGGCCCTGGCGCCCCAGCAGGGCGCGCAGGCCAACGCGCATGCCCCGGGCCGCGACCTCGGCGACGAGGAACGACACGACCAGTGCCAGGCCGAGCGAGAGACCCAGCCGTTCCCAGGCAGGATAGTCAGCGAGCAGGTGGCGAATCACGGGATGATGGTAGCCCAGCCGCGTGCCCTGACGTTGCGCGGCCGATCGGCCGATGATCGACGTGGCGGCTCCGGCCTGGACGGCCGGGGCCCGGAGCGCCCGACGATGTCACCTACGCCCCGCTGGGATCGTGCCAAGCAGCTCTTCGACGAGGCCGCGCACCTCGAGGGCGACGCGCGCGACACGTTCCTGCGCGACGCGTGCCGCGGCGACGAGGCCCTGCGGCGCGAGGTCGAGTCGCTGCTCGCCTACCACGAGGCCGACACCCGGTTTCTCGAGACGCCCGTCGCCCACGTGACCCCGCTGGTCGACAGCGCCAATGCGCCGCTGGTCGGGACGGTCCTCGGGGCCTGGCGGCTCGAGGCGATCGTCGGCCGCGGCGGCATGGGCGAGGTCTACCGCGCCGTGCGCGCCGACGGCAGCTACGACTCGGTCGCGGCCGTCAAGGTGGTGCGGGCCGACGTGGCGACGCGCCAGTTCATCGAGCGGTTCCGCCTCGAACGCCGCGTATTGGCGGCGCTCGACCATCCCAACATCGCGCGCCTGATCGACGGCGGGCAGACCGCGACCGGGCAGCCGTACCTCGTGATGGAGTACGTGGACGGCGTGCGCATCACCGACTACTGCGATGCGCACGGACTCGGCCTGCGCCGCCGCCTCGACCTCTTTCGTGCGGTGTGTGGCGCCGTGCGGTACGCGCACCAGCAACTGCGCGTCCACCGCGATATCAAGCCCGACAACATCCTGGTCACGCCGGCCGGCGTGCCCAAGCTGCTCGATTTCGGCATCGCACGGTTGCTGGGCAAGGCCGTGGAGTCGCCGGGCGACGGCGACGAGGGGGCCGCGACCTGGCTCATGACCCCCGACTACGCCAGCCCCGAACAGGTGCACGGACGCCACGTCACGACGACGAGCGACATCTACTCGCTCGGGGTGCTCCTGTACGAGTTGCTCACGGGGCGCCGCCCCTACCGGTTCGCGGTCGCCACGCCCGCCGATCTGCGCGCCCAGCTGGGTGCCGCCAGCGTCCCGCTGCCGAGCGCGGCGGCGCTGGCCGCGACGGGCGAGTCGACCGGCGATCGGCAGCCGGCGGCGATCGCGGCGCGGCGCGCGACCACGCCCCGCGGTCTCGCACGCGCGCTGCGCGGCGATCTCGACGCCATCGTCGGCAAGGCGATGGCCAGGGATGAGGGGGCGCGCTACGCGTCGGTCGAAGAACTGGCGTCTGACCTCGAGCGGTACCTCTCGCACCACCCGGTGCGCGCGAGGCGGCCGACCGCCGGCTACGTGGGCGGCCGGTTCGTGCGACGTCACCGCGTCGCGCTCGGCGTCACGGCGCTCGTGCTCGCGGCGGTCATCGGCAGCCTGGCGATCACGCTGCGCCAGATGCAGCTGACGCTCGAGGCGCAGGCCAGGGCGGCGCGACGATTCGATGAGGTGCGTGCGCTCGCACGCACGTTCATGTTCGAGGTGCACGACGCGATCGTCAACGTCCCGGGCACGACGCAGGCCCGCGCGCTGATGGTGCGCACGACCGTGGCGTACCTCGACCGGCTTGCGGCAGAGGCGGCCGACGACCGGTCGCTCCAGCGCGAACTCGCCGCGGCCTACGTCAAGGTGGGCGACGCGCAGGGGCACCCGACGAGCGCCAACATCGGCGACACGGCCGGGGCCCGCGCCAGCTACGAGCGCGCGATCGCCATCGCCGGTGCCCTGACGGCGTCGCCCGACGCCGAGGCCGAGACAACGCTGGCCATGGCCCACCGTCGCCTGGCCGACGTCCTGTCGTGGGCGGGCGACCTCGATGGGGCGATCGCGCACATGCGCACGTCGCATCGCGTGTTTGCCGCCCTGGCGTCGCGGGGGGCGCCGACACGCGACCAGCGCTTCAACGCCGCCGTGGCCGAGATCAAGCTCGGAGACGTGCTCGGCAACCCCAACTTCCCGAATGCTGGCAAGACGCCAGACGCCCAGCGGCACTACGACGAGGCGCTCGGCCGCCTTCGGACGCTCGCGGCGGAGCCGGGGGCCGACGACCGGACGCGGCGCTATGTCGGCCTCGTCCTCGAACGGATCGGCACGATGCACGAGGTGACCGGCGCCCTCGACGCGGCGCAGGCGGCGTACGCCGAGTCGTTCGAGCTGCGGCGTGCGCTCGCGGACGCCGGGCCGCTCAACGACGAGTACCAGCGCGATCTGGCCATTGCCTACGAGAAACTCGGGAACGCGAAACGCAGCCGGAACGACGTCGCCGGCGCGGTCGGCGACTACCGCGGTGCCCTCGAGCAGTTCGAGCGCCTCGCGAGGGTCGACGCGTCGAACGCCATCGCGGCCCGCTCAGTGGCGATCAGCCGCGAAAAACTGGCCGAGGTCCTCATGCAGACGCGCCAGGACGCCGAGGCGCTCGCCATGCTGCGGGCGGCGCAGCTGGCCCACCAGGCGCTTGCGGCCCGCGACCCTGCGAATGCCCAGGCACGCTGCGACGTCGCCCGGGTGGCCGAGGTCATCGGTGACTGGCTCGCCCCCGCGCCCCCGGCGTGCGGCGCGTGGGCCGACGCCCTCGCCCAGTACGAGTGGCTGGCGACACGTTCCGCGTCGCCCTGCGGCACCGCGGCGTCCGTCGCCCGGCTGCGCGGACGCATGGCGGGCTGCCGCTAGGCGGCCTCGGGCGGCGCCTGGGGGCGGGTGCGGCTCCCGGAGGTTTGAGGTACACTCGGCGGGTTATGCATCCGTGGCACGATATCTACGTCGACGATCACCTCACCGCCAAGGAATTCCCCGTCGTCATCGAAGTCCCGATGGGGAGCCGCTGCAAGTACGAACTCGACAAGGAATCCGGGCTGATGAAGCTCGATCGGGTGCTGTACTCGGCGGTCTACTATCCGGCCAACTACGGCTTCATCCCCCGCACGTTCTGCGACGATGGCGACCCGCTCGACGCACTGGTGCTGTCGCAGGAATCGGTGGTCCCGGCCACCGTCGTCGAAGCCCGCGCCATCGGCGTGATGCGGATGCGTGACGAGAAGGGGATCGACGACAAGATCATCGCGGTCAGCGTCAAGGACCCGGCCGTCGCCGACTACGTCGAGCACACGCAGTTGCCGGCGCACCAGTTGCGCGAGATCAAGCGGTTCTTCGAAGACTACAAGATCCTCGAGAACAAGCAGGTCGTGGTCGAGGACTTCATGGGGCCCGACGAGGCCATCAAGATCCTCGAAGAGGCCCTCGACCTGTACCGCAAGCTCCGACGAGGCGAACTCTCCCGCAAGTAGGGGCGCATCATGATGCGCCCATGCGGCGTGCGCCCAGTGAGGGCTCGCGCCCAGTGAGGGCGTGCGCCCAGTGAAGGCGTGCGCCCCGTGCGGCTCGCGCCCCAGGCGGCGCACCACGGTGCGCCCGCCTCCCGCCGCCCAGTGTCGCGGCGGGCGACGAGGCGCACGCCATTGACGCCGAGGACCACCGTGCACACGCGCACCATCATCGAACCCTTCCGCATCAAGTCGGTCGAAGCCATCAAGTCGACGACGCGCGACGAGCGCGTGGCCGCGCTCGAGCAGGCGGGCTACAACGTCTTCCTGCTCCACGGCGACGACGTGCTGATCGACCTGCTGACCGACTCCGGGACCGGCGCCATGTCGTCGGCGCAGTGGGGCGCGCTGATGCAGGGCGACGAGTCGTACGCGGGCAGCCGCTCGTACTACCGCTTCCGCGACGTCGTGCAGGATCTGACCGGCTACCGCCACATCATCCCGACCCACCAGGGGCGAGCGGCCGAGCGCATCCTGTTCCACACGGTGCTCGAGCCGGGGCACATCGTTCCCAACAACAACCACTTCGACACGACGCGCGCCAACATCGAGGTCGAGAAGGCCGAGGCGCGCGACCTCGTGATCGCCGAGGGACGGGTGCCGTCGCTGATCCACCCGTTCAAGGGCAACATCGATCTCGCGGCCCTCGAGCGCCTGCTCGCGGCCGAGGGCGATCGCGTGCCGCTGGTGATGGTCACCGTGACCAACAACTCGGGCGGCGGCCAGCCAGTGTCGCTCGAGAACCTGCGCGGCGTGCGCGCGCTGTGCGATCGGTTCCGCAAGCCGTTCTTCCTCGACGCCTGCCGCTTCGCCGAGAACGCGTACTTCATCAAGACGCGCGAAGCGGGCTACGCCGACGCCACGCCCAGGGCAATCGCGCGCGAGATGTTCGCGCTGGCCGATGGCTGCACGATGTCGGCCAAGAAAGACGGCCTGGCGAACATCGGCGGCTTCCTCGCCATGAACAACGACGAGTGGGCCGAGCAGTGCCGCAACCTGCTGATCCTGACCGAGGGGTTCCCGACCTACGGCGGGCTCGCGGGCTACGACCTCGAGGCGATCGCGCGCGGGCTCGAAGAGGTCGTCGACGAGAGTTACCTGCGCTACCGGTTGCGTTCGACCGAGTATCTCGGCGAGAAGCTCACGGCCGGTGGCGTGCCGATCATCCGCCCCGCGGGCGGGCACGCGATCTACATCGACGCGCGGGCGATGCTGCCACACATCCCGCCGCTCGAGTATCCCGGCATCGCGGTCGCCAATGCGCTCTACGTCGAGGCGGGGGTGCGGGGCGTGGAAATCGGGACGGTGATGTTCGGGATGCATCCCGACGGCACCGAGCACCCGGCGGCGATGGACCTGGTGCGGTTGGCGATTCCGCGCCGTGTCTACACGCAGTCGCACATCGACTACGTGGCCGAGGCGGTGCTGGCCGTGGCGGCGGGCAAGGAACGCCTGCGCGGCTTCCGGATGACGAAGGCACCCCGCGTGCTGCGGCACTTCACCGCGCAGTTCGCACCGCTGGCCTGATCACGCGCCGCCGGAGCGATCAGCGCTTCCGTGCCGAGCGTGGCGTGCGGCGCTGAGCGGCGCGAGAGGCCGGCGCGTCGGCCCGGCGGGCCGACCGGGCCGACGCCGCAGCGGTGGTTCGCCCGCTGGCAACGACGCGTGCGACGTAGTCGTCGTACTCGTCGCTGGCGCCGGCACCATGGGCATCGGCCACGATGACCGGGGGTGAGGGGTGCCAGTCGGCGGTGAAGGGCAGGGCGGCCTGCAGGTGGTCGGCGTCGGGGAGCGGCCGCCTCGCGTCGCTCTCGGCCGACAACCGCCTGAAGATCCTGACCTCGTCGCCGGACCCGTCGTGTTGACGCATCGCCAGCGCCTCGTCACGCTGCCACGCCACCAGCGCCGCGGGCGCCACGACTTCGGCGTTGCGGCCGAAGCCGAGAATCCACGACTTGAGCGCGTAGTCGATCGACACGTCGAGCGCGACGTGCAGCCGCTTGCCAGGCAGCGGACGCAGCACCTGCGAACTGTGCCAGCGCCGCTCTGTCACGTACGGGGCGCTCACGGCCGAAAAGCGGATCTCGACGTGCTCGGGTTCGCCGATGAAGGGCCCCAGCGAGTGGCCGAACGGATCGGCCGCCAGCGTGTGCGCCGGCTCGAAGTGCGTCTCACGCAGCGTTACGCTTTCGATGCGATGCAGCGCGAACACGCGCCAGTGCGAGGCACTGGGCACCCACGCCACGAGGTAGAACGCGCCCTGCGACGCGACGACGCGGTAGGGTTCGAGGCGGTAGCGCTTCCTCGTGCCCGAGTAGGCGGCGCCATAGCCCATCATCACTTGCCGATGTTCGCGGGTGGCCGAGATCAGATCCTGGAGGTAGCGGGCCTGCGTGGCGCTGGCGACCGTGAGCGGCGGCGCGAGGTGGGCCGTGAGCGCGGCGCGGGCGTCGATCATGAACGCACGCAGCGGTTCGGGCAGGGCCTGCTCGATCTTCCGCCGTGCCGACGCGAGCTGGCTGCCGTACGGCATCGCATGCGAGCCCGAGTCGAAGGCCAGCAGCAGTGCCGTCAGTTCGTCGACATTGAGGTTGGCGCGTGGAATGCGGGAGGCGAACGTCCGATCGAGCCGGTAGCGGGTCCTGCCCGAGACGGTGGTCTTGTCGATCCCGTAGCCCAGGGCTTCGATGGCGTCGAAGTCACGGCGAATCGTGCGGGTTTCGACTCCGCAGTGTTCGGCGAGATCTTCGAGCGACGCGCCCAGTCTCAGTGAGGCGAGGTGTTCGAGCAGGCCGAGGATGCGGAGGGTCTGGGCATTGCGTCCGGCGTCACGAGGCATACGGCGGGGCATCCTGTCACAAGCGCCCCGTGGCCGACAAACGGCGGGCCACCAACAGCGTGCGGCCGCTGAATCGCCGGCGTTGTCCTGGCTGCGCCGGTATGGCTGCGTTTGACAGTCGAGCTACGATGGAAGCTCGCGTGCACGACCTCGCCGATGGGGCCCCGGACGGCCCGGCGTGTCGAGGTGTCGACGCCTCCACGATGACCAAGGGCTACGTATCACTGATCGACAAGGCGGCGACGATTGCGGCCATCGTGCACCGGCGGCAGCACCGCAAGGCCACGAGCGTGCCGTACTTCGTGCACCCGGCGCAGGTGGCGCTGATTCTCGCCCGCCACGGGTACCCCGATATCCTGCAGGCCGCCGGCATGTTGCACGACGTGCTCGAAGACGCCGACCCGGACGATGCGGAGACCCGCCGTGTGCTCGCCGACTTGTTCGGGGGGCTCGACGACGACGCGTCTGACGCGCATGCGTACCGGCGTGCGCTCGCCGCCTGCCTCCGCCGCGAGGTCGGGCCAGCCGTGGTGACGCTCGTCGAGGCTGTCTCGGAAGTGAAGACCGACGCGCTGGGCCGCAAGCTGCCCTGGCCCGAACGCAAGCGGCAGGCCCTGGCGCACTACGGCGACGCGGCCACGCCCGACGACGTGTTGGTGCTCAAGTCGGCCGATGTGCTCCACAACGCCCAGTCGATCCGGCAGGGCCTCGAGGCCGAGGGGCTGTCGGTCATGAACCGGTTCAACGCCACGGCCGACCAGACGCTCAAGAACTACGTGGCGTTGTCCGAGGTCATCCAGCGGCGGCTGTCGTCACCGCGGCACGCCTCGCTCGTCGGCGAACTGCGGGCGGCCGTCGATCAGTTGCGGCTGGTGCTGCAGCAGCAGCTCGACGACATGCGTGGTCGCGTGGCCGCCGTCGCGGGCGACACCACGCCGTGAGCGTCGCGACCCGATCGGCCATCCTGCCAATCCACGTGAGGCTCGACGCGCCGGCCGACCTGACCGGCGCCGGGGTGACGATGGCGTTTCTCGACGCGGGGTTCTACGCGCACCCGGACCTCTGCGCGCCGCGCGATCGCATCCTGCACTACGTCGACATCAACGACCGCCGCGCGCGCCGGCTCGACCTCGATGTGCCCGACGCGTCGAGTTGGCACGGCATGATGACGTCGGTTGTGGCGTGCGGCAACGGCCACCTGTCGGGCGGGCGGTATCGCGGCCTGGCGTCGGCGGCCGACCTCGTGCTGGTGCGGTGCGGGCGCGTCACGCGGATCACCCACGACGACATTCGCCGGGGGCTCGACTGGGTGCTGGCCCACCGGGCGCGGTTCAACATCCGGATCGTCAACATCAGCTGCGGAGGCGACTACGAGGCCTCGTACCTGACCGACGCGCTGTCGCAGTCGGCCGAAGCGCTCGCGCGCGACGGCGTGTTCGTGTGCGCGGCCGTCGGCAATGCCGGCCACCAGCCGGGGCATCCCGTCGTGCCGCCCGCGAGTGCGCCATCGGTGCTGGCGGTCGGGGGCCTCGACGACAAGAACGACCTCGCCGATCACGACTGGGCGCTGTACCACTCGAGCTACGGCCCGACCATCGACGGCCTGCAGAAGCCCGAGGTGATTGCGCCGGGCATCTGGGTGGCCGCGCCGATCCTGCCGGGGACGCCCACGGCGGCGCAGGCGACGTTGCTCGAGCATCTCGACCAGGCCCCCGCCGCATCGCTGCGCGACCTCATCGTCCGGAACCCTGGCGTGGACGCGGCGCTCGACGCCGCTGCGCACCTCGAGCCGCCCCTGATCCGTCAGCTGGTCGAGGCCAGGCTGCGCGACCACAACGTCATCTCGGGGTCGTACAAGCACGTCGATGGCACGAGCTTCGCCTCGCCGATCGTCGCGTCGCTGGCCGCCCAGATGATCGAGGCGAACCCGGCGCTCACGCCGCAGGCCATCCGGCACATCCTGATCCGCACCGCGCGGCGGCTGCCTGCGGTCGCGATCGACCAGCAGGGCTGGGGCATCGTGCAGCCCCGCCGGGCCGTCGACCAGGCGCGCGCGTGGCAGCCAGCCGTGGCACAGTGACCCGGGAGCGCGACGCATCATGGACCTGACCTTCGTCCTGCTCGTGGCGGTGCTCGTGGCGGTGGTGGTGGCCATCGCGCTTGCCGTCATGATCCTGGCCCGCGTCGGACGCCACGACTGGCAGGTGGCCGTGCAGACCCGGCTCGACGGCATCGAGCGGCTGCAGGGCCAGGTCGAGCAGGGGACGCGCCGCGAGGTGTCGGGCCTCTCGTCGGCCCTGACCCAGCGCGATGCCGTGATGCGCCAGGACGTGCTCGACACGATGGGGAAGCTGTCGGCGACGCTGCGCGAGGACGTGGCCGCGCTGGTGACGTTCGTCCAGTCGCGGCTCACCGAGATCGAGGCGCGCGTCGCCACGCTGACCACGAACAACGACGCCAAGATCGGCGCGCTCACCGAGTCGAACGAAGCGCGCCTGCGCGAGCTGCGTCAGACGGTCGACGACCGGATCGGCGCGCTGCAGCGCGAGAACGCCGAGAAACTCGACCAGATGCGCGTCGTGGTCGAAGAGAAGCTGCAGTCGGCGCTCGACCAGCGGCTCGGCGAGTCGTTCAAGATGGTGGGCGAGCGGCTCGAGCAGGTCCATCGCGGGCTCGGCGAGATGCAGACGCTCGCGGCCGGTGTCGGTGACCTCAAGAAGGTGCTGGCCAACGTCAAGACGCGCGGGACGTGGGGCGAGGTGCAGCTGACGTCGCTGCTCGACCAGTTCCTGACCCGCGACCAGTACGCCACCAACATCGCGACCCGTCCGCACTCCAATGAACGAGTCGAGGTGGCGATCCGGCTGCCGGGGCGCGAGCGCGACGGCGATCCGGTCTGGCTTCCGGTGGATGCCAAGTTCCCGCTCGATGACTATCAGCGCATCGTCGAGGCGGCCGAGACCGGCGAAGCGGGAGCCGTCGAAGAGGCGGTTCGGTCACTCGAAACGCGGATCCGGCAGTCGGCGAAGGAGATTGCCGACAAGTACATCGAGTCGCCCTTTACCACCGACTTCGCCGTGATGTTCCTGCCGACCGAGGGGTTGTATGCCGAGGTGCTGCGGCGGCCGGTGCTGGTCGACCGGCTGCAGCGCGAGTACCACGTGGTCGTGGCCGGGCCGAGCACGCTCTGGATGCTGCTCAACAGCCTCCAGATGGGGTTCAGGACGCTCCAGATCGAGCAGCGGTCGAGCGAGGTGTGGGAGACGCTCGGCAAGGCCAAGCAGGACTTCGCGAAGTTCGGCGACGTGATGAGCGCCGTGCACAAGAAGCTGCAGGAGGCGACCAACAAGGTCGACGAGGTGCGGCGCAGCACGCGCCGCATCCAGCGGACGTTGCGCGAGGTCGATGCGCCGGCGGGCGCGTTGGCGGACCCGCTGGCCGACGTGACGGCGGTGCCGCTGTTTGCCGAGGGACGTGAGCCGATGGGCGAGCCGTGAAGGCACCCGGCAGGGCGACAATCGCAGCGCGGGGCAGACCAGGCGGAGGCGTCGGGGGCGCCGCCGTGAAAACCCATGCGTGAGGCGGCGAAGCGGTCTAGAATAGGCCCCCTCTGGCCATCAGCGTTGGCACGACGGTGCGACAGGTGTGCAGAAGGAACTCCGGATGATCGGGACGCAAATCGACAACTATCGCATCCTCGAGAAGATCGGCGACGGCGGCATGGGATCCGTCTACAAGGCCGTCGACGTCATGCTCGAGCGCGAAGTCGCGCTGAAGTTCCTGCGTCCGGAACTCGCCAGCCAGCCCGATCTCGTCGAGCGTTTCAGGTCTGAGGCGATCGTCCTCGCGAAGCTGCACCATCCCAACATCGCGTCGCTCTACGGCCTCCACAAGCACGGCGACGACTTCTTCATGGCGATGGAGTACGTGCGCGGCGAGACCCTCGACGCCACGATCCGCACCTCGAAGCAGCTGGCGATTCCGCAGGCGAGTGACGTAGCCTCGTCGGTGCTCGGCGCGCTCGAGTACGCGCACTCGCAGGGCATCGTCCATCGCGACATCAAGAGCGCCAACATCATCCTCGGCCCGACCGGCTGCAAGGTGATGGACTTCGGCATCGCGCGGGTGCTGGGCACGGATCGCCGCACGCGCGTGGGCTTCGTGGTCGGCACCATCGGCTACATGGCGCCCGAGCAGATCCAGGGCATGGACGTCGACGGGCGCGCCGACATCTACGCGCTCGGCGTGGTGCTCTACGAGATGATCACCGGCCGTGTCCCGTTCGAGGGCGAGAGCGAGTGGGCGGTGATGCAGGCGCAGGTGCAGCAGATGCCCGTGCCGCCGCGGGTGTTCGCGAGCCACATCCCGGTGTCGCTCGAAAACACCGTGATGCGCGCGCTCGCCAAGCAGCCGCAGGATCGCTTCCAGTCGGCGGTCGAGTTCCAGCGCGCCATCCAGGGGGCGCTGCGGCAGAGCGGGTTCCACCAGACGACGTCGTTCATCGCGGTGCCCCAGCAGGAAGACTCGATGATCGCCGCGCCGGGCGACGAGACGCGCGAGCACAAGTCGAACCCGCACCTGGCCAGCGGCGAAGTCGCCGTCGGCAGCGGCGCGTTCGTGATGCCGCCCCCGTCACCCGCATCGCTGACGGGGCCGCAGCAGGCGTTCCCGCCGCCGGTGCCTCGTGTGCCCACTGCGCCCGCCCAGCCAGTGCCGACGCCGCCCGCGGCCGTCCGGCCGGTCGCCGCGGTGCCCGCGGCCGGTGCGCCCGCCCAGGCCAAGGCGGCGCAGGCCAAGGCGGCATCGGCCTCACCCGCGGCCGCCAGGCGCAGCAACGCGCCGCTGATCGCCATGCTGGCCGTCGTGGCGGTCGTCGTGGCCGGCGGTGGGGCCGTGGCGTGGCGGATGTGGAAGGCGCGCGCTGCCGAGGTGCCTCCGGCCGAGACGACCCAGGCGGCGACCGACCCGGCCGCGACGCTTGACCCGGCGGCCTCGGTGCCGCCGCCCGCTGCGTCGGTCGCGCCCACGCCCATCGTGCCGGCGCCGGTACCTCCAGTGGCTCCGGCCACGGCAAAGCCAACGACGCCGACTCCTGGCGCAGCTACGCCCGGGGCCAAGCCGCCGGCGGCCAGGCCGACCGGACGCGCAACGCTCACGGCCACGCCGCTCGTCGTCGAAACGCCCGAGGTTCCGGTAGTCGACGCGCCGGCCCGGCCCGAGTTGCCGGCGGCGGTCTTTGGCGGCGTGCGTGTCGTCACCCGGCCGGGACGCCGCGCGCAGGAAACGTCGGCCGTCCTCGAGCTGCGTGGCGACGGCCTGCGGGTGCGTCCGCTGGGCGAACCCGAACGCGTCGTGGCGTATTCGACGGTGCAGAGCGCCTGGTTTGGCACCTTGCGCGTCGATCGGCTCGTCGGCGGCGACACCCGCCACCTGCTGTTCCTCAATGTCGGTGGCCAGCCCCTCGTGCTCAGGCTCGACAAGGCCAACTACCGGACCATCCTCCCGGCGCTCGAAGCCCGCAGCGGCCTCAAGATCACCGACCGCGGCGAAGTGTCGCTGGCTGACGTCGAGCGCTGACGGGCGCCGACGCCGGGCGCGGCAACGCGTGGCCCTACGGCGACGTGGGGCCTGCGAGGAGCGCGTCGATGGCGGCGATCGCCGCGCGGCGGCGTTCGTCCCACGTGCCGCGGATCCACACATAGCGTCGGTGCCGCTCCTCGAGGGCCGTCACGCAGGCGTCGAGCAGTTCCTGGCGATGGCCCGGCTCGTCGCGCTGGGCGTCGGGCACCCACGGCACGTCCACATCGAGCAGCAGGTAGAGGTCGGGCGGCGACGCGTTGACCTCGTCGGCGAGCCACGCGGGCACCTCGCCGTAGTACCAGCGGCTGTAGACCAGGGTCATCAGCGGATCGGTGTCGCTGATGACGACGCGGCATGCCTGCGCCGCGGCGCGCGCGACGCTGGCGCGTTGCCCCGCCACCACGTGCGGCAGGTCATCGGGCGTGCAGGCGCCGCCCTTGCGCTCGAGGTACTCGCGCAGGTACTCGGGCGCCCAGGTCGTCGCGTAGTGGGCGGCCAGGTCGCCGGCAAGCGTCGTCTTGCCGGTCGACTCCGGACCGAACACGACGACGTGGCTGGGGGGGGGCATCGTGGCGTGCGGGCGTTGCGGCGACGTCAGTGGCGGGCGGCCGCGACCTCGCGTGCGGTGCTCCGCAGTTGGTCGCCGGTGAAGGTCGAGGCCCGGGCGAAGCCGCCCACGTAGCGCGCGCTGTCGAACACGATGCGCATCAGGACGAAGTCGCCGAGCTGGAAGCGCATCGCGGCGTCGGGGAAGCGCGCCACGTACCGTTCGGCCGCCTCCTGAAACGCCACGTCATCGCGGGCGATGGCCATGGCGGTGCCGTTGAGCGTGACGCGCTGGAGCAGTTGCGGGTCGCCCTCGCCGGTGTCGGGCGCCGTGATGGCGAGCGAGCAGCGCGGATCCTCGAGCAGGGCGCGCGTGTGAGCGGCCATCTGGCTGATGAAGATCAGCAGGCCGTCGAGGTCCGGTTCGGTCGCGTAGGCGATCATCGAGACCAGCGGTTGTCCGCCGTGAATCGACCCGACGGCGGCCCATCGCTGTGCGGTGACGAGGGCAACGACCTCACGTTGAATGGCGCTCATGCATCCTCCAGCCAACAGGCTACAGGGGGTCACATCTTTCTTCATCACTTTTCGCACGCTCTGGCCCCCGCGCGCGGGTCGCAGCGCCCGGGTGCCGGCCCACCGACGGGGGACAGACTGTGCAAAATGCCATGAAGAAAGATGTGACCCCCACCTGCTGCACGAGGCGACCGTCGGCCTACCGACGGGGGACAGACTGTGCAGAAGGCGATGAAGAAAGATGTGACCCCCACCTGCGGTAACCGGCGATGGCGAGGCCGATGTAGACGGCGTAGAGCAGTGTGGTGGGCACCAGGCCGCGCGATGCGTAGACGCCGACGGCCACGATGTCGATCGCGACCCAGAAGATCCAGTTCTCGAGCAGCTTCTTCGCCAGCATCCACTGGGCCACCAGGCTGAAGGCCGCGATGCCCGAGTCCCAGTACGGGAGCGCCTGGTCGGTGTGCCGCGCCAGGAGCCAGCCCAGTCCGACGGTACCGGCCGCTCCCAGCGCGATGCAGGCCGACAGGACGCGGAGCGGCGCACGCGTCACCCGCAGTGCGGTGTGGGACACTCCGCCACGCAGCCACTGATACCAGCCATAGAACTGCAGCACGAAATACACGCCCTGGAGACCCGCGTCGGCATAGAGCTGCGCTGACGCGAAGATGTAGACATAGAGCGCGACCATCACCGCGCCGATGGGCCACGCGGCCACCTTCTCGCGCACGGTGAGCCAGACCGCCACCAGGCCAAGCGATGCGGCGAACCACTCGAGCGAACTCATTGGACGGCGACCCTATCACCTGGCCGGATGGCCGACAAGCGTTGGCCCCGGGTGGCCAGGCGACACCCGTCGGGGCTACATTGGTCACCGCCTGCGGCGCGCAGGCCCGAGGACTTCGCCGTGACCCACACCGAACGCACCGTCAGGCACGCCATCTATGCGGCCTTCCTGGCGCAGGGCCTGGCTCCATCGACCGCCACCCTGGCCACCCAGCTGTCGTTGCCACTCGCCGACGTGATCGATGCGATGCGCGGCCTCGCGGCGCAGCATTGCCTCACCGTGCAGCCAGGGACCGACGAAGTGTGGATGGCGCATCCTTTCTCGGCCATCGAGACCCGCTGCGTGGTGCGACGAGGCGAGCGGCAGTGGTTCGCTAACTGCGCGTGGGATGCGTTCGCCATCCTCGCGCTCGTGGGCGACGGGCGCTTCGAGACGCGGTCGCCCGCAACGGGTGAGTCGCTGACGTTCGAGGCCCGCGACGGGCGCATCCACGGTGACGGCCTCGTCCACTTCCTGGTGCCGGCCCGTGACTTCTGGAAGGACATCGCGTTCACCTGAGGCCACATCGATGCCTTCCGGTCGGAAGGCGAACTCGACGCGTGGCTTGCGCGCCGGGGCCTGGTGCGCGGCGCGGCCGTGACGCCCCAGGCCGCGTATGCGCTGGGCAAGGACTGGTACGCGACGCGCCTCGACTTCGACTGGGAGCGTCCCGGGGCCGCGCAGGTCGAGGCGGCGTTCGCGCGCCACGGCCTCACCGGGCCGTTCTGGGCCCTGCCGACGGAAGTCGGCTAGCCGTCGGCGCGCCGGGAGAAACGGTCTCTCTCCCGGTCCGGCCTGTCCGGTTCCGGACGGTCGAACGTACGCCTCCGGGCAGTCGTCGCGCGAACACGCCAGGAAACGGCCAGAATTCTCGCCGAGGTCTGGCGTACGGGTTGCTCCTTCCGGGGCAGCCCGATGGACCGCCCACTCGACTCCACATTCGTCATCACCCAGCGGCGCAAGCGCCTGCTGATCGGTTGCGGCGGGATCGCCGTCGCGCTGGCCCTGGCGTTTGCCGCCTCGCGCCTCTCGGGGCCTTCGGCCGACCGCGCCAGCCTGCGCTTCGCCGTGGTTGACACGGGCACCGTGTCGGCCAGCGTGGCCGCCAGCGGACTCGTCGTCCCCGAGGTCGAACGCCTCTACACGTCGCCGGTCGATGCGCGCATCCTGCGCATCCGTCACCGCGCGGGCGCCCAGGTCAAGGCCGGCGATGCGTTGATCGACCTCGACGTGTCGTCGGCCACGCTTGCCGTCGCGAAGCTCGACGAAGACGTTGCGCTCAAGAGCAACGAGCAGGCCCGCCGGCGCATCGCGCTGCAGCGCTCGCTGATCGACTACGACAGCCGGGCGCGCGTCAAGCGGCTGCAGCTCGAGTCGTTTCGCGCGCAGCTCACGCGCGACCGGCAACTCTCGACCGAGGGCCTGATCGCCGTCGAGATGCTGCGCCGCTCGGAACTGAGCGAGCAGCAGGCGGCGATCGAGCTGGAACAGATCGAGGCCGAGCGGGCAAATGCCCACGAGGCCACACGCGTGGAGCTCGAGGGCCTCTCGCTCGAGACGTCGAAGCTGCGGAAAGACGCCGCGGCAGCGCGCCAGGTGCTGGAACTCGCGGCCATCCGCGCCGACCGCGACGGCGTGGTGACCTACATCCAGACGCAGGAAGGCGCCGCCCTCCGCACGGGCGACGTCGTCGCCCGCATCGCCGACCTGTCGACCTACCGGATCGAGGCGACCGTCTCGGATGTGCATGCCGCGCGGCTGGTGATCGGCCTGCCGGCGGTCGTCAGGCTCACGTCGGGGTCGCTGCCGGGCACGCTGGCCGCGGTCGATCCCGAGGTGCGTAACGGCGTGATGACCGTCTCGGTGCGCCTCGTCACGCCGAACGCGCCAGCACTCAGGCCCAACCTGCGGGCCGACGTGGAACTGGTGATCGCGCAGCGCGACGGCGTCGTCAGGGTCAGCCGCGGCCCGTTCGCGTCGGGCGCGGCGACCGAGCAGGTGTTCGTCGTCCGCGGCGATCGCGCGGTCAGGCAGGCCGTGCGGTTCGGCGTGGCCGGGTTCGACGCGTTCGAGGTCATCGACGGGTTGCGGCCCGGCGACGAAGTGGTGATTTCAGACATGCGCGACTTCGCGCGTTTCGAGACAGTGAGATTGCGATGACGACAGTGACGATACAGGCTGGCCAGACGCACGGCGCCAGGGGCGCGGTCGCCGACACCGGAGGCGGGTCGCGCACGAGCGCCAGCGCGCGCACGAGCATCGTGGCCCTGAGCGACGTGGAGAAGGTGTACCGCACCGACCGGATCGAGACGGTGGCCCTGTCGCAGATCTCGCTCGACGTGCAGGCGGGCGAGTTCGTGTCGGTGATGGGGCCGTCGGGATGCGGCAAGAGCACGCTGCTGAACATCGTGGGCCTGCTCGACACGCCGTCGCGCGGACGCGTCACGATCAACGGGACGCCCGTCACCGATGCCTCAGACCGTGTGCTGGCGCGGCTGCGCAACCGTGAGGTTGGGTTCGTGTTCCAGACGTTCCACCTCGTGCCCGACCTGCGCGTGATCGACAACGTCGAGATCCCGCTGCTGTATCGCAGCATGCCGGGATCGGATCGCCGGCAGGCGGCCAGGGACGCCCTCGAGCGTGTCGGGCTCGCTGCGCGCATGCACCACTTCCCCTCGCAACTCTCGGGAGGGCAGCAGCAGCGTGTCGCGATCGCGCGCGCCATTGTCGGGAGGCCGAGCCTGCTGCTCGCCGACGAGCCGACCGGCAACCTCGACTCGCAGATGGGCGACGAGATCATGGGAATCCTGCTCGATTTGCAGCAACGCGAGGGGACGACCATCGTCATGGTCACGCACGACCAGCGGCAGGCCGACAGGACCGAACGCATCATCCGGCTGTTCGACGGCCGTCTCGTGCAGTAGGAGGCATCGATGCTCCGCAACTACCTCCTGCTGGCCTGGCGCGTCCTCCTGCGCCGCGCGTTCTTCACCGCCGTGAGCCTGTTCGGGATCGCCTTCACGATCGCGATGCTGGTGCTCGTCGCCGCCATGTTCGACCACGTGCTGGTCGCCGGCGCACCCGAGGTGAACCAGGACCGGACGCTCGGTCTCTACTTCGCCGAGATGGAAGGCGAGACGATGGCGCGCAACGGGTTTGCGGGCTACAAGCTGGTGGATACCTATGCCCGCAACCTGCCGGGTGTCGAACGTGTCGCGCTCGCCTCGGCGCCTGCGCGCCTCACCACGTATCACACCGGCGTGCCCGAGAAGCTCTATCTCAAGCGCACCGACGACGAGTTCTGGAACGTGATGCAGTTCCACTTCGTCGAAGGCGGACCGTATGGACGGGCTGACCTCGAGCGGGGGGCCTTCGTCGCGGTCATCAACGCGAGCACCCGCGCGCGCCTGTTCGGTGCCGACGCGACGGCCGTCGGGCGCGAGTTCGAGGTCGACGGGCAGCGCTTCCGCGTGATTGGCGTCGTGCCCGATGTCTCATTCCTGCGCGTCGTCTCGTTTGCCGACGTCTGGGTCCCGCACACGACCGCCAAGTCAGACGCGTACAGGGCGCAGTTGATCGGCGACTTCATGGGACTGCTGCTGATGGCGCCCGACGCAGATCCCAGGGCCATCCAGGACGAGTTTCGCTCGCGGCTCGCCCGCATCGAGTTCCCGGATCCCCAGTCGTTCAACAGGATCTCGGCCGTGCCGGAGTCGCTGCTGCAGACGGTGGCCCGCATGCTGTTTGGCGCCCGGGGCACGGATGCCGACTACGGCAACCGCCTGCTGCTGGCGCTCGCCGTCGCCACGATGCTGTTCATGGCCCTCCCGGCCGTCAACCTCGTCAACCTCAACATCAGCCGCATCATGGAGCGGGCGTCAGAGGTCGGCGTGCGGAAGGCCTTCGGGGCGTCGTCGATCACGCTGGTGGGGCAGTTCCTGATCGAGAACCTGGTGTTGACGCTGGTGGGGTCGGCGCTCGGCGTCGCGTGCGCGTCGCTCGGGCTCTGGCTGATCAACCGCAGCGGCGTCATCGCCTACGCGCAACTGGGCATGAACCTCCGCGTGGTCGCGTGGGGCATCGCGTTTGCCGTGGTGTTCGGCGTGATCTCGGGCGTCTATCCCGCCTGGCGGATGTCGCGCCTGCGCCCGGTCGATGCGCTGAAGGGAGTCTCGCGATGATCGCCCACCTGTGCCGCATTGTCTGGAACCGCCGGCGCGCCAACCTGCTCGTCGGCCTCGAACTGGTCGCCGCGTTCCTCGTGCTGTTCGCCGTGGGAACGCTGGCCGGGTTCGCCTACACGAGCTGGCGCGACCCGGTCGGTATCGAGTGGCAGGGCGTCTGGGACGTCGAGGTCGACAACAAGGCATCGACCGACGATCAGTGGGAAGTGCAGGCGGTCAGGACGTCGGCGGCCCTCGAAGGCGCCGTGCGCGAGTTCGCCGAGGTCGAGGCCGTGGCGCTGTCGGGCCTGTCGCCGTTCGAACTCGGTAGCATGAACAGCGAACACGACTTCCGCGGCCGCCGCATCGAGTACGGTGCC
>JAEUQQ010000667.1 GCA_016789685.1 Acidobacteriota bacterium
CGAGCAACGGCGGGCCTACCGCGAGGTCGTCGAGACCCTGGCGCCCGCGATCGACAAGCAGCCCGCCGGCAGCCGGCAGGTGGTGGCGCCGCTCGTCCACCTCGCGTTCGCGCACCAGGAACTCGGCGACTTCCCGGCGGCCATCGCCGCTTTCGAACGCGCCCGGGCCCTGAATCCGGCCGACGCGTCGCTCGGGATGTACGTCGGGCAGGCCCTGCTGGCGTCGAAGCAGTACGAGAAGGCGGCCACCGAACTCGCGTCGGCCCGCCGGGGTGCGCCCTCTGACCTGCGGCTCGCGCGTCTCGAAGCGCAGGCGTGGCGCGGCCAGGGCCAGATCGACCGTGCGGTCGCCATCCTCAGGCCGTTCGTCGATGCGCCTGGCGCTGCCGCGCTGGCCTTCACGGCACTGGCGAACCTCTACGGCGATGCGAAACGCTACGACGACGCCGTGCGCGTGCTCGCCGATGCCGAGGCGAAGTTCGCGGACGATCCCGACCTGCCGTTCCAGCGCGGCGCGATCTTCGAGCAGCAGAAGCGGTATGCCGAGGCCGAGGCGGCCTTCCGCGTGGCGCTCGCGCGCGACCCGCTGCACGCGCCGACGCTCAACTACTTTGGCTACATGCTCGTCGAGCGGGGGCAGCGGCTCGACGAGGCCATCCAGATGATCGAGCGTGCGCTCGTCGCCGATCCCCACAACGGCTCGTATCTCGACTCGCTCGGCTGGGCCCTGTTCAGGAAGGGCGATGCGGCGAAGGCGGTGACGCACCTGGCCACGGCCGCGGCGCAGATGCCGATGAACTCGATCGTGCAGGATCACCACGGCGACGTGCTGCTGGCGCTCGGCGATCGCGCGGCCGCCGTTGCCGCGTGGAAGCGGGCGCTGGCCGGGGATCGCGAGCAGATCGACGCGGCGGCGATCCAGAAGAAGATCGATGACGCCGAGCGCATGCGCTGACGAGGGTGAGGCGCCGCGTCGACTGCTCGCGGTGTCGCTGGCGATGGTCGCGGCGATCGCCGTGGCGTGCGCGCCGGCCATTCGCGTCGCGCTGCCCGACGTGACGCGCGGCACGACCGATCCCCTCGGACACCGCACGATCGCGTCGCTCGCCGCGGCGTGCGCGCCCGTGGTGACGATGACGGCCAACGTCGGCGTGTCGGGCCGCGTCGGGCGCCAGCGCGTGCGTGGCTCGCTGCAGGTCGGGTTGTCGCGGCCCGGGCGGGTGCGCATCGACGCGGTCGCGCCGTTTGGCGCGCCGATCTTCGTCCTGGCGTCAGACGGCCGCACGACGACGCTGGTGCTGCCACGAGAACAGGCCGTGGTGCGCGATGCGACGGTGGCAGAGCTGCTCGACGCGCTCATCCAGGTGCCGCTGACGGCCGACGACCTTGCCTCGGTCATGCTGGCGTGCCCGCGCGCGAGCGTCGATGGCGACCAGTCGCGGCTGCTGCCTGGCGGTGACGTGTCGGCCGCCGATGCCGGTGGCGTCACGTCGTTTGCGCGCCTGGCCCCCGCGCCGCGCCTGCTGGGGATGCTGTTTCCGGTCTCGGGCCAGCGTGCGCGGCAGATCGCCATCGCTTTCGCGCCGGGCGGCTCGGGGCGACGCCAGATCGACGTCGAGGTGGGGGCGCCGGCGGCGGCGCAGTTGCGGATGACGCTGTCAGACGTCGAGACGGGCTCGACGCTGGGCGACGAGGCGTTCGTGGCGGTGGTGCCGCCCGGCACCCGCGGCCTGTCGCTCGACGAGCTGCGGCGGATCAGCCCGTTTGCGGCGCCCCAGGGCCAGTGACATGGTGCTGACGCTCCCGGCGTTTGCCAAGATCAACCGCGACCTCCGGATCCTCGGTCGCGACAGCGAGGGGTATCACCGCCTCTCGACGGTGTTCGAGACGCTGGCCCTGCACGACACGATCACGCTCGAGGCGAGCGACGGGCCGCTGCAGGTCACGTGCAGCGACGCGACGTTGCCGACCGACGACCGCAACCTCGTGACGCGTACGGTGCGGCGGTGGTGGGCCGCGCACCGCGGCGGCGAGGCGCAGGGCGTCCAGGTGCACGTCGAGAAGCGGATCCCGATGCAGGCGGGGCTCGGCGGCGGGAGCTCGGATGCGGCCGCGACGCTCGTGGCGCTGACGATGCTCGATCGG
Organism: Acidobacteriota bacterium; assembly: GCA_016789685.1. Taxonomy (GTDB): domain Bacteria; phylum Acidobacteriota; class Vicinamibacteria; order Vicinamibacterales; family JAFNAJ01; genus JAEUQQ01. The sequence continues at coordinate 2,146 of JAEUQQ010000667.1, forward strand.
GGGCTCACGCGGGCGGCTGACGCGTGTGCCGCGATGACCCCGGCGGATCGCGCGCTGGCCGCCGGGCTCGGCGCCGACGTGGCGTTCTTCCTCGTGGGCGGGCGAGCCCTGGGTACCGGGCGCGGCGAGCAGTTGCGGCCGCTGGCCGACGAGCCGCCGCGTCCCGTGGTGCTGGCGCAGCCGGGGTTCGGCGTGGCGACGGCCGACGCCTACCGGTGGTTTGCCGAGGCGGCCGGCCTGCGGCCGGGCGAGGCGCTGCACCGCTGGGCCGAGACCGGGCGGCCGGGCGTGGTGGCCTGCACGAACGACCTCGAGGCCGAGGTGGCGGCGCGGCACCCGGAGATTGGTGCCCTGGTGCGATTCCTGACGCGGTGCGGCGCGCGGCAGGCGGCGATGACGGGCAGCGGGTCGGTGGTCTTCGGGGTGTTCGACGACGCGCCAGGCGCCAGGCGGGCGGCTGCCGCGCTGCGGGGGGCGGGCGCCGCCACGTGGGAGACGTCGACCTGGCCGCGGGCGGCGTGCTGGAGCTGAGCCTGGCCTGGCGTGTGCGAGACGCGTGTGGCGGGGGTGACGGGCGGCCGGGGACGCGCCGGCGCGGGCGGGGCGAGGGGGCGCCGGGGGTGCCGTGCGCTAGACCGGCCGGGCCCTGTTCGTCTATACTGCGCGTTTGTGCCCGCACGGGCAGCGCACGCAGACGCGTTTCCTCTCCTCCAAGTCGCTCGTCGAGCCGGTCAGGATGACCGTTAGGGAGTGGTCCTGACAGGGGAGGTTGCGTCGTGCGACGACTGTCGGCGGGGGCATCGTCGTGGGCGCGAACGTGGTCTGCTGGGGCGTCGCCAAGTGGTAAGGCACGGGCCTTTGGAGCCTGCATTCGGAGGTTCGAATCCTCCCGCCCCAACCACCTGCGCGTCTGCGGGGCGCGTCGCTGGGCACTCTTCACTTTGGTGAGTCGCGGGAACGCCGACCTATGCCGCACCGGGCCGAACTGAAGCTCTTTGCAGGGAGTGCGCATCCGCTGCTGGCGAAGGAAATCGCGGATGTGCTCGGGGTGCCGATGGGGCAGGCGCGCCTGCACCGGTTCCCCGACACCGAGGTGGCGTTCCAGATCGACGAGAACATCCGCGGGAAGGACGTGTTCATCGTGCAGCCGACCTGCCGGTCGGTCGACGAGCATCTCGTCGAACTCTGCATCATGATCGACGCGTTCCGGCGGTCGTCGGCGGCGCGGATCACGGCAGTGATCCCGTATTACGGGTATGCGCGGCAGGACCGGAAGGACAAGCCGCGGGTGCCGATTTCGGCCAAGCTGGTGGCGAACCTGCTGAGCGCGGCCGGGGCGAACCGGATCTTGACGATGGATCTGCACAAGGCGCAGATTCAGGGGTTCTTCGACATTCCGGTCGACCACCTGTTCGCGGCGCCGGTGATCATCGATTACCTGGCGCGGCAGCAGTTCGAGAATGTGACGATGGTCTCGCCCGACGCGGGCGGTGCCGAACGCGCGCGGGCGTATGCGAAGCGGCTGGGCGCGGAGCTGGCGATCATCGACAAGCGCCGCAGCACCGAGACGGGCGCGGCCGAGGTGATGCACGTGATCGGGGATGTGGCGGGGCGCACCTGCATCATCCAGGACGACATCATCGACACGGCCGGGACGATCCAGAAGGCGGCGGGGGCGTTGAAGAAGAACGGCGCGGCGCGGATCATCGCGTGCGCGGTGCACGGGGTGCTGTCGGGGCCGGCGATCGAACGCATCGAGAACGCCCCGATCGACCAGTTGGTGGTGACGAACACGATCCCGCAGGACGGGGCGTGTCAGCAGTCGAAGAAGGTGGTGTCTCTGTCGGTGGCGCGCCTGCTCGGGCAGGCCATCCGGAGCATCCACGAAGAGACGTCGGTCTCGTCGTTGTTTGTGTGAGCGCGAACAGGATAAGAAGGCAGCGAACATGGAAGCCACGTTGAATGCGGTGAAGCGCGAGTCGCGGGGGAAGAACGAGGCACGGCGCTTGCGCGTGTCCGGCCAGATCCCGGCGGTGGTGTACGGCGGCGAGCAGGGTGCGGTGGCGATTGCCGTCGATCCGAAGGCGCTGTCGCGCATCCTGCACTCGGAGTCGGGGGTCAACACGCTGGTCGACCTCAAGGTCGATGGCGGAGCGCCCACCAAGGTGCTGGTGAAGGACTTCCTGCTCCAGCCGGTCAACCAGTCGCTGATGCACGCGGATTTCTACCGCATCGCGATGGACAAGGTGCTCACCGTGACGGTGCGCATCGAGGTCGAGGGCGAGCCCAAGGGCGTCAAGGTGCAGGGCGGCATCCTCGAGATCCTGACCCGCGAGATCGAGGTCGAGTGCCTGCCGGCCGACATCCCCGAGTCGATCGTCGTCAACGTCAGTGACCTGACGCTGGGCCAGTCGATCCGCCTGCGCGAGGTGTCTGAGGGCCAGAAGTGGACGGCGCTCGCCGAGGCCGACCTGATGCTGGTGCACGTGGTGGCGCCGAAGGCGGTGGCCGAGCCCACGGCGGATGGGGCGTTGCCGTCGACCGCCGAGCCCGAGGTCATCAAGAAGGGCAAGGCTGACAAGGAAGAGTAGTGAAGCTGCTCGTCGGGCTCGGCAACCCGGGGCCGCGGTATCGCGCGACCTACCACAACATCGGGTTCGACGTGGTCGACGAGCTGGCCCTGCGGCACCACACGACGTTCGGCACGTCGCAGACCGAGGCGCTCACGGCGCGGGTCCGCGGCATGGCCGACGACGTCTGGCTGGTGAAGCCGCTGACGTTCATGAACCTCAGCGGGCGCGCGGTGGGCGCGCTGCTGCGGTACTACAAGCTCGATCCCAGCGAGTTGCTCGTCATCGTCGACGAAGTGGCGCTGGAGGCAGGCCGGGTGCGGTTGCGCCCGAGCGGATCGGCGGGGGGCCACAACGGCCTGAAGTCGATCATCGAACACCTCGGAACCGACGCGTTTCCGCGATTGCGCGTCGGTGTCGGTCGCGGCGATCCGCGACGCGACCTCGCCGATCACGTGCTGTCACGGGTGCCCGATGACGAGCGCGCGAGGATGCGCGAGGCCACGACACGTGCCGCCGATGCGGCCGAGTGCTTCGTCGAGCATGGGCTCGATGTGGCGATGAACCAGTTCAATCGCAACGCGGTGGCCTGAGAGACAACGGGCCGCTCGCGCTCCTTGCCACCAGCGTGGTGGCCGCTCAGTCCAGAAGGAGACCTATGAGCGCAGCACGTCAGTACGAACTCGTCTACATCGTGTCGCCCGTCGCGACCGACCAGGAGGTGGCCGACCTGCACACGCAGATCGAGACCATCGCCGGGAAGTTCGCGGGCACCCTCGAGAAGACCGAGAGCTGGGGCCGCCGCAAGCTGGCCTACGAGATCGGTCCGCATCGCGAGGGCACCTACGTCCTCGAAACCCTCAACGGCCCGGCCGAGATGATGAAGGAGATGGATCGCCGCCTCAAGGTGAGCGACAAGATCCTGCGTCACCTGGTCGTCCGCGTCGACGAAGAAACCCGCATCGCCGACCGCAAGAAGGCCGAGCGCCAGGCGGCTGCCGCTGCCCGCCGGGCCGCGCGTGGCGAGCCCGAGCCGGTCGAGGCGCCTGCTGAAGCGGTGGTGGCCGATGCCGCCGGAGACGACGCGATGTCAGAGGGAGAGGTGTAGCGATGGCCGAACACAATCATTCGTCGAGCACCGAGGGCGGAGGCGGATCGTCGTTCGGCCGCAGCGGTGAGCGCAGCGGCGGTGCCGGACGCGGGCGTCGCGATGACAAGGGCGGGCGCCGGGGCGGTTTCCGTCGTCGTCGCGTCTGCAAGTTCTGCGTCGAGAAGATCGACGTGATCAGCTACAAGGACGTGCGCCTGCTGACGGCCTACATCCCGGAGCGCGGCAAGATCCAGCCGCGCCGGTTGTCGGGTACCTGCGCCGCGCACCAGCGCAAGCTCCAGACCGCGATCAAGCGCGCGCGGCAGCTCGCGCTGATCCCGTACCTGACCGACTAGGCGCGGAGGCCAGAACGATGATCGAAATCATTCTCAAGGAGCCGGTCGAGCATCTCGGCAACCGTGGCGACATCGTCAAGGTCGCGCCGGGCTACGCGCGCAACTACCTGTTGCCGCGCGGGCTCGCCCTGCAGGTCACCGCAGGCAACCGCCGCCAGATCGACCACATGAAGAAGGTCGCCGCGATCAAGGAGGCCGAGGAACGCGCGGCCGCCGAGGCGCTGGCGGCTCGCCTGTCGGGCGTCGTGTGCATCATCGCCCGCAAGGTGGGCGAGACCGATACGCTGTACGGCTCGGTCACCGCGGCAGACATCGCCGAGGTCCTTGCCGCGCAGAAGATCGAGATCGACAAGCGCAGGATCCAGCTGCCCGAGCCCATCAAGGCGCTCGGCGACTTCGCGGTGCCCGTCAAGGTGCACAGCGGTGTCGTCGCCGAGGTCAAGGTGCAGGTCGTCAAGGCCGAGTAGGGCGTTCGACCCGCCTCGGCGCACGTATCCGGGCGTGCCGGCCCCCACGAGGGCCGGCGCGCCCGTCGTGTTTTGGGCCCGCCTGCGGTAGACTTCCCTCCCCGCACGTTCCAGATCGACGACACAGTCACGCCAGCGGTAGTTCCGATGTCAGACGTCCTCGAATCCGCGCGCACGCTTCC
>JAEUQQ010000719.1 GCA_016789685.1 Acidobacteriota bacterium
GGAGGCCGGCCTCGCGCCAGCCCCCCGGATGCGGACGCCTAGAAGTCGAACTTCACGCCGAGCTGCACCTGGCGCGGCGTGGTGGCGAGCGACGAGATCGTGCCGAAGGCCGTCGACGACCGGTTGCCGTTGGGCGCACCGAAGTTCGCGCGGTTGAGCACGTTGAACGCCTCGAGGCGCAGCTCGAGGCGGCTCTCGCCGAACGGCAGGCCGACCGCCTTGTGCAGCCCGAGATCGAGCGTGTGGATGCGCGGCCCCCTGGCCGCGTTGCGCGGCGCGTTGCCGAACGGCTGCGACGGATCGCTGGGAATGGTCACCGCCGCCGGGTTGAGGTAGCTCGTGATGCTCCGCTGCGCCTCGTCGACGTAGATGTCGCCGGTGATGTTGGGGCGATACGTCGGCGCGCCGCTCACGCTGAACTGCGACGAGGGCGAGTACGACAGGTTCACGGGCAGGCCGCTCGTCATCGTGTTGATGAACGTCACGCGCCACCCGCCCGCCACCAGCTCGAGCACCGGGTGCATGTCGTTGGCCCAGCGCCGATCGCGCCCGAACGGCAGCTCCCACACGACAGTCGTGGTGTTGTTGAACGGCTGGTTGTAGCCCGACGTGCCGAACTCGGCGTCGAGGTTGGCCATGTTGACGCGGCTGTTGTCGCCGTTGGCCGTCTCGAGGTGGCCCGACGCGTTGTCGCGGGCCCGCGACCACGTGAACGAGTTGAGCAGGTAGAGGCCGCGCGAGTAGCGGCGTTCGAGCTTGACCTGGAGCGCGCGGTAGTCGGCCTTGCCGCCGTCGAAGGCCGCCTGGATGAACTGGTAGCCCTGGATGGGGCGACGGGCCTGCAGCGCCGTGTTCTCGCCCACCGCGTTGGCGCGCGCCTGGTTGTAGTCGCCGAGGATCATCAGGTTGCGGCTGCGGTTGCCCACGTAGCCGATGTCGACGAGCAGGTTCGGGAGCAGCTCGCGCTGCAGCGTGACGTGCCAGCTCTGGACGTTGCCGGTCTTGTTGTCGGGCGGGATGTAGTTGACGCGGCCGTTGAGCGGGTTGTAGTTGGCCGGCACGTTGTAGCCCGTCGGGTACCCCGCCTGCGTCGTCCGGAAGCACGACGTCGGTGCCTGGTTGCCCACGCACAGGCCCTGCGACGGCTGCTGCGTGATGTCGAGCGCGACCACGTGCGGGCCATTGAACGAGAGCAGGTTCTCGCCGCCCAGCCGGTTGAAGTGGATGTAGCTCATGCCGTAGGCCGATCGCAGCACGGTCTTGTCGTTGAGGCTGTAGGCGATCCCGACGCGCGGCGCGACGTTGTTCTTGTCGAGGTTGACGAGCGCGCGGTCGTAGATCGATCCGTCGGATGCCTGCAGCAGCGTGCGGGTCTCGGGATTGAAGTTCGTGAGGTAGTTGCTGTCTTCCCACTGCGGCGTGCCCAGCTCGTAGCGCACGCCGGCGTTGACCGTCAACGAGGGCGACACGCGCCAGTCGTCCTGCAGGTAGGCGAAGTGCATGCGCTGGCGCAGGTCGAAGACGAAGAAGTTGACCAGCGAGTACGAACTGCGTGCCCCCATCATGAAGTCGGCGAGGTTGAAGGTCGCTGCATCCGACGCCGCTCCGGACGGCCGGCTGAACTGGCCGCCGTAGGTGTCGGCCCCGTACTTCGGATTCACGTCGTCGACCTCGGTGTTGATCATCTGGTACTCGTAGCCGCCCTTGAGCGTGTGGCGGCCGCGGATGGTCGAGAGGTTGACGCGCGCGTTGAGCACGAAGGGATTCTGGAACTGCGGGTTGCTGTTCTGGCGTCCCCACGCCGTCCAGCCGCTGACGCTCTGCTGCGTGAGGCCGCCCGAGAACACCTCGTTCTCGGGCAGGCCGCTGATCCCGTAGGCCGACAGCATGCCCGGCGTGCCCGTGCCGAACGCCGTCTTGCCGGCATCGGTGCGCGAGACACCGAGGCGCACGTCGAACAGCGAGGTCGACGACAGCGTGCGCGTCAGGCCGATCGCGAGCTGCTGGTTGAGCACCTCGACGTAGGCGTTGGCAGGGCTGCTCGTCTCGCCGGGAATCGGCGGCGGCTCGAAGTTGTCGACCTTGCGGTGGCTGACCCGCACGAACGCGCTCGTCGACGCGCCGAACTGCTGATCGAGCTTGAGGTCGAACTTGTCGCTGTAGTCCTGCCGGCGCGGCAGCGATTCGAAGTTGTTCGCGATGCCCGCGCGCGTGGGCATCGGCAGCCCCGCCAGCACCTTGCGGGCGAAGTCGGTGATGGCCGCCTGCGGGATGACGCCGTCGGCGTAGACCGCGCCCGTCAGCGGGTTGACGACCGCCTTGCCGAGGATGCCCTGGCGCTGCGCGGCCGTCGGCACGCTCGAGAACGTCAGCGAGCGCGACACCTGGCGGAATCCCTCGTAGTTCATGAAGAAGAACGCGCGGTCCCTGAGGATCGGCCCGCCGAAGACGCCGCCGAACTGGTTGCGGTTGAGCGTCGGCTTCTGCCCCGACGAGGGCTTGAAGAAGCCGATCGCGTTGAGCGCCGTGTTGCGGTTGAACTCCCAGAGCGTCCCGCGGAACCGGTTCGTGCCGCTGCGGAAGCTGGCGTTGATCACCGCACCGCCGGCGCGCCCGAACTCGGCGCTGAAGTTGTTGGTCTGCACCTTGAACTCCTCGACGGCGTCGGGCGTGACCTGCACCACCTGGTTCGAGAAGCCCTGGTTGCTGGTGCCGTACGAGTTGTTGTCGATGCCGTCGAGCGTGAAGTTGTTGAGCGCGCTACGCAGGCCGTTGACGTTGAACGACGCGTCACGCGAGCTGGCGATCGACGACTGGCGCACGCCTGGGCTCAGCAGCGCGAGGTCGGCGTAGTTCCGGCCGTTGAGCGGCAGGTTGACGATCTGCTCGTGGCCGATGACCTGACCGCGGTCGCTCGACTCGCTCTCGAGCAGGCGCGCGGCGCCGACGACCTCGACGGTCTCGCCGATGCTGCCGACCCTGAGCGCCACGTCGACGCGCTGGCGCGCGTTGACCGTGACCTCGATGTTCGACACGACGGCCGTCGTGAATCCCTGCAGCTCGGCCTCGAGACGGTAGGTGCCGACCTTGACGTTGAGGAACTGGTAGGCGCCCTCACCGTCGGTGACGACCACCGACTGGATGCCGGTCGCAGTGTTGCTCAGCGTCACCGATACGCCGGGCACGGCGCCGCCAGATTCATCGGAGACGACGCCGAGGACGGCCGCGGCGTCGGATTGCGCGGCGGCCGACAGGGGAGAGACGAGAGCCAGCAGGCCCAGGAGTATGAGGATGGGGACACGTCGGAACATCGTGGTGCCTTTCAGGGAAACAACGCGCCGGGCGGCGCGCTACAGGCCAACGTAGGGTCGGCTGAAATGGGTGTTCCACTCGACCAGGTCGAGGTTCATGAGGCGATGCGTTGCGGCCCGCGTGTCGACCTCGACGACGAGGTAGGCGTCTTCGTCGTACCGCGTCGATGCCATCACCAGGTGTTCGGGGCCGTATTTCCGGTCGAACGACACCCAGCGATGCCAATGGCCCGAGATCACGCGCTGCACGGTGTCGGCGTGCGTGCGCAGCAGGCCGTGCAGGCCGAGGTCGGCGACCTCGCGATCGACGATCACCTCGAGCGGGTAGTGCACGAACACGAAGGTGGGCACACGTTCACGCAGTTGCGCGTCGAGCCAGGCGAGCTGCGTCTCGCCGAGGCTGCCGAGGCGCTTGTTGTACTGCGCGTGCCCGGCTTCCCAGGTCGTGCCGAGGAAGTTGTTCAGGTGCACGAACTTGATCCCGCGGTGCTCGACGGCGTAGTAGGGCGCGACGCCGAGCTTCCGGCGGAACAGCTCGTGGCTGCCCTCGCGCGAGACCTTGGGGACGGCGTAGTCGTGGTTGCCGAACCCGACGTGGACGGGCATGCGGAAGCCATCGATCAGCGCCCTGGCGTGGTCGATGCGTGTCGTGGCTGCGAAGTAGAAGTCGAGGTCGGCCGATGGGTAGTCGTGGAAGAAGTCGCCGACGACGAAGAGGCGCTCCAGCGCAGGGCTGACCGCATTGAGGGCCGTGCGCGCCGCCGTGAGGCGTTTCGACGTCTGGAAGATCGACCAGGTGTCTTCTTCGTTGCCCTCGGGGCCGCGGTAGAAGTCGTCGATGATGTGCGTGTCGGCGATGACGCCGAAGTGGAAGACGTGCGCGCTGGCGCGCGCCTCGAGGAACGACGGGAGGCCGAGCAGGCCAGCGCCTCCGAGGGCCAGGAAGTGTCGGCGACTGATCACCTCGCCACACTACCGGGCGCCTGTGACCCCGACGTGACGCTGGTGCAACGACGGCGAGAACGACGTCGTGTGGCACACGGCCAGCCTGCGCGTCGTCGCTGCCCTATCGAAGAGTGGCGCTCCAGTGGATCCCGTTTGCAAACACGCCGCCACTCTCGAGCGCCGGGTCGAGCCGCGCAGGCCACCGCCACGCCAAGGTATCGGGGTCAACGCGCTGGATGAGGTCTCCATCGGCCATCACGAGCAGCATCGGCCCCCTCAGTGGGCGTGACACGAGTCCGACGCGCTGGTCGGGTGGTGCCGCGTCGGTTGTCCCGCACGAGCGGTTTCACGGCCTGCGGATGCGCCACCTTGCGGTCCCCTTGAGGGCGTCCAACGCCATCAGTTCTTTGTCGGTGCCCAGGAACAACCAGTCACCCAGCACTGCAAGCGAAGACACGTTCGCGAGGGGTGTACGCCACAGCACCGTGCCGTCGGCAATCGCGCGGGCGACGACCGTTACTGAGCCCGTTCTTGCTGTTCGCTCGACAGAGTAAACGGCCTCACGACCGATCACGATGCGAGGCGCCTTGGCGACGCAGCCCGCAATGGACCACACAGGTTCGCCCGTGGACACATCGAGGCGGCTGAGGTCGGAACCGCAAGCGGGTGTACGCGGTTCAGGCACCTCCTCTGGCGGTGCCGTCGAGTTCTGATGCAACACGAGGAGGGTGTCGTTCATCAGCGCTACGGTGACCTGGCCGGTGTCCTCCCATGCACGACCCCAGAGAGGGCGGGCAGTGTCAGGGTCGACCCTTGTGACTCGTCCGCCATCCTCCAGTAGCATCACACGCCCGTCGTCGGAGACCGCGACAAGGGGGAGTCCAGCCCATTCGACGTCGGCTCTGGCGCGGCCTTCCATGTCGACGAACCTCTGAAGTGTCCGCCCCGTTTCCGCGTCGAGGTATCCAAACTCCGTCACGAGTCGCGTACCGACGGACTTGAGGAACACTGTGACGCGCCAGCCACCGTATGGACCGTGAGGCTCATCCCGATGCACCCAACGCACACGTCCCGTATTGGGATCCAGGGAGACGACACCGTGATGCGCCTCCTGGTGACATAGGTAGAGAAAGTGGCCATCCGATTCAACGCAATGGGCCCGACCGATTCCGGCCCATTCTGGGTCTGATCGGTCGATGACCCAGCGAATGCGTCCCGACTCGGGATCAAGCGCGAAGACGGACATGTCCATCTGTCCCAAGGCAACGACCGCGCCGGCGAGCACACGAGGCCTCCACGGAGGCGGAGTTGGCGGAGTGACAGTCCAAGTGGCGCGCCCCGTCATCGCGTCGAGGCGGCGAATCCTCCCTTTCTTGGTCAGAATCACCAGATAGGAGGGTTCTCGTTTGGCGTCGGCGACGACTTCAAAGAAGGAGCCTGGCTGCTCACGGGCTTGAGCGGACCCGAGTTCTGGTGTGCAGAGCAGGGTCGCAGTACACACGCAGAGGAGCTTGATTGAAGTCAGCACACGGAGAGCCTTCATCGGGGCTTCCATCCGGCGATCACGACGTTGTAGCCGGGAGCTACAACATAAAGATGCATTGTAACGTTTGGGGACACCAGTTCAGCGGGCGAAGCAGGAAGAACATGCCCAAGGTTGGTGGCAGCCGATGTAGATCCGGTTATAAAGTGAGTCGCATTCGTTGTGGGGCCGTTCAGTATCATGCTGAACGCTGCTTCGAGCTTGGCAGACTGCATCGACGAGAGGGTGTTTTTCTGCACGGCAGTGTAGGGTGTGTTACCTACTGCCTGGTAGTCGTCGGAATTCAGCACGGCCTGTATAGGGGCCCCGGTCAGCCACGCACGGTTGATCATCGTCGAGAGCGCTGCCGCGATCTGCTCGGCGCTGCCCGCTGCCAGTTCGCCAAGGGTCACGGCTTTCATGTCGAGTTGGTCTCTTGGCGAGAGCAGTGTCCCAATCGTCGGTGTCTCATTGACTGACACCAGTGCCTTGAGAACGCTCGTGTTCATGGCTGTTGTCGATTGCTCTTCGAAGGTAAACAGTGCTTCGGCTAGATCACTGGACATGCCCGGCGTCCACCCTATCGACGTAGCCCGAGCGTATCCGTCGCCGAATGATATGCCCCCCACTCCACCTCCACCGAGGTTATTCCAGAAGAAGTCGTCGCCCCCGCACTTGATGTAGCTGTTCTCGGCTGAGCAGAATCCGGGAATCCCGGTGTACAGCTGTCGCCCCGTCGGGTCCACAAACGTCAGGGGGTTGTTCCTCGCATACGCATACCGATTCCACTGCTGCGGATCGAACAGCCCCGCATACACCGGATCCACCTGCGAGAACCGCCCCGTGCGCGGCACGAAGAACCGCGCCCCGAAGTAGTCGAGACTCGCCTCCGCATCCCGCTCCTGCCCCGTGAACTGCGTCGCCGGCAGCTCGCTCGTGCCGGGCATGCCCGGCACCGTGAAGAGCTCGCCGAACGGTTCGTAGTCGGCCCGCGCGACCGCCGCCCCGCTGGCGTCGAACACGATCCGCACCGACCCCAGCGCATCCTGCCCGTAGTACTCGACGACCTCCGTCTGCGCCGAGGCGCGCTGTGCCCCAACGACCAGCAGCAGCGCCGCCAGGAGCAGGCGGACACCTCGGGCCCAGCCCCCACCAGCGTGGCGCCGTCCCAGCATACGACCGGCGGCGCTCATTGGAGCCTCCCGAGGACCAGGAATCCCCCGTGCCACGGCAGCGCGATGGCCGTGGTCGTCGCCCCGCCCGACAGCGTCGTGCTCGACCCCGTCGGCGCCAGGAACAGCGGTGGGGCCACGCCCGATTGCGTCCCGGGCGGCGCCTTCTTCAAGAAGCTCGTGCGCGCGTTCGCGACACGCTCCAGCTGCGCCAATTCCTCCGCACTGCTCGTGCCCGCCGCGCGCGCCTGGCTGGCGGCATCTGCAGGCTCGACGGGCGTGAGCACATACGGGAACGCCGCCTGCCGTTCCGCCAGCGTGGCCGCATCCACGGCCGCGTCCGCCTCGGGATCCCCGACCAGGAAGGGCGCAACGGCGGGCGCCGCCAGCCCCTCGGACGCGCCGCTCGCCATCGCGCTGCTGCTGCCGCTGCTGCCCGGCCAGTACATCGCCCGCTCGACCACGATCGGTTCGCTCGCCGTCACCGTCGTCCGGAAGCTCGCGGCACCCAGCCCCGGCACCGCGTTCGCGTAGAGCGTCGCCCGACACTGCGCCGGCAGCCACAGCGTCGCCGTCACCGTCGTGTTCGCCGTCGTCCGG
>JAEUQQ010000746.1 GCA_016789685.1 Acidobacteriota bacterium
GCCGCCAACACCGGTGCGGCGCGCAACGGCACGCTCACGATCGCGGGTCAGACGTTCACCGTGTCGCAGGCCGCGGCGACGCCGACCTGCAGCTACACGCTGCAGCCGACCAGCGCCTCGATCGGCGCTGGCGCGGCATCGTCGATCCCGGTGGCACTGACGACGCAGACCGGCTGCGCGTGGAGCGCGACCAGCAACGTGCCGTGGCTGAGTTTCGTCGGATCGGCCGCGGGCAGCGGCGCGGCGAACCTCGTGCTCGCGGCAGAGGCCAACACGTCGACGTCGGGCCGCACGGGCACCGCCACGATCGCGGGCCAGACCTTCACGGTGACGCAGGCCGGGTCGGCCTGCACGTACACGATCGCGCCAACCTCTGTGTCGGCCCCGAGCACCGCCGGCACCGTAAGCGTCAACCTGACGACAACCGCCGGGTGCGTGTGGACGGCATCGTCGACCACGGCGTGGATCACGTTCGGCGGCGCGTCGAGTGGCAGCGGATCGGCGACGGTCACGGTGTCGCTCGCCGCCAACACCGACACGCAGGCACGCATCGGGACGTTCACCATCGTTGGACAGACCGTCACGGTGACCCAGGCCGGCGCTGCCTGTGTCTACGCCGTCGCGCCGACCACGATCACGGCACCGGCCACGCAGAGCACGCAGTTCGTCGACGTGACCACGGCCGCAGGATGCGCCTGGGTGGCCTCGACGACCGATGCGTGGATCACGCTCACGGCGCCGGCCAGCGGCACCGGCAGCGGACGCGCCAACTTCGCCATCGCCGCCAACACCACGGGCTCGCCGCGCCAGGGCCAGGTCAGCGTGGCGGGCCAGACGGTCACCATCTCGCAGCAACAGTAGCCATGCCACGACTCCCGAACGCCCCGCGCCGCTCCGTTCTTCGCACCCTCCTGATCGTCGTGGTCGTGCTCGCCGGGGCCGGCGAGGCACGGGCGCAGGACACGGTTGGCGACATCCTGTCGTTCCTGCTGACGAACCGCTCGGTCGTCACCGACGATTTCGCACGCGACGCGGCTGCCACCGCGGCCACGCGCGACGCGATCACGCGCGCGCTGTTACTCGAGGTGGCGACGCTGCCGATCAGTTCCTCGTCGGGCGGCTTCACGTATCGGTTCAACCCGGCGCTCGGCGTCACCGAACGCGCGAGCGACAGCTTCGGCCCCATCTTCGTCGAACGCGCGCTGACCGCTGGCCGCGGCCGCGCGTCATTCGGGGCCAGCTACCGCTTCAACCGCTTCGTCGAACTCGATGGCGCCGACTTGCGCGATGGCACGTTGGTGACCACCGGCAACCGCTTCAGCGACGAGAGCACGCCGTTCGATGTCGAGACGCTGTCGTTACGGCTCGAGACCAACACCGCGACGTTCGTGGGCAGTGTCGGCATCACCGACTGGCTCGATGTCAGCGCGGCGCTGCCGCTCGTGTGGGTCAAGCTCGACGGCGAGCGCGTCAACACGTTCCGCGGGCGCTCGACGACGCAGGCCACGGCCTCGTCGCGTGTCACGGGGCTCGCCGACCTGGCATTGCGCGCCAAAGTGCGCCTCGCGGGTCGCGGTGGCTCGGGACTGGCCCTGGGTACCGAAGTGCGCGTCCCGACGGGCCAGGAAGAAGACCTGCTCGGCGCAGGCAAGGCAAGCGTCAAGGGCCAGGTGATCGTGTCGGCCGAAGGCGGTCCGGTCGGCTTTCACCTCAACGGCGGGTATCGCGCGGGCGGCATCGCCGACGAGATCGACGGCGGCGCCGCGCTCACGCTCGCCCCGGCCGCGCGCCTCACCTTCGTCGCCGAGGTGTTCGGGCGCCGCGTCAACGGCCTCGGCCGCCTGACGTCGATCGAACAGGCGCACCCGACCATCGTCGGCGTCCGCACCATCCGGCTCGCGAGCGACGGCACCGATGTCACCAGCGGCGTCGGCGTGTTCGGCATGAAGTGGAACCTGGGGTCGACGTGGCTGCTCAACGCCAGCGTGGCCCTGCCGCTCACCGACAACGGCCTGAAGTCGCGCCCCGTGCCGTCGGTGTCGCTCGACTACGCGTTTGGCCGTTAGCGCTGCGCGACCTGGGCGTTGGTGATCTGCCACTGGTCGCCGCGGCGCTCGAGCGCAAACGACCATCGGCGGGGATCGACGCGCGGCTTGCTGCTGCCGACCTTGGGCACGCTCGCCGCCCGGCCGACACAGGTGGCGCGCGCCGTCGAGGCCGACGCATCCACGGCGACGTCGCACCGCTCGAAATCGAGCCGCTGCGACGCGAGGCCATTGAAGGCGCGCGCGAGGGCCTTGGCGTCGAGCGACGGCACCACGGCGCTGGCGGCAGCCGCATCGAGTCGATCGAACGCGCTGCGGTAGGCCTCGATCGTGCGCCGCACACCGGCGTCGTCATTCCGCACGACGGCCGCCGGCCGAGGCTCGGGCGCGGATGGTGGCGCGAGGGTCGGCGTCGGGCGCGCCTCGCGCGCCGTCGCAGGGCCACCCGCGTCAACCACCGTGGACGGCGCGGCGACGGGGACGACAGCCTCGGCTGCGGAGACCGGGTCGCGAGCGCCACCGGATGCTGAGGCCTCGGCCGCCCGGCCAGATGTTCCTGCGGGAACGACGGGCCGGGCCGTCGGCGGGGCTTCGACGGCCGTATAACCACGTGTCGCGAGGGCAAACTGCTCGAGCGCCCGGTCGAACTGGCCCTGCCGCCACAGCGCGACGGCGCTCGTCTCTTGCGTGCGCGCAAGCCTGAAGCTCTCGAGGGTGTCGCCGTTGGCGACCCGCGACAGCGTCGCCCCTCGTGCTCCTTCGGCCGCAGATGCGGCGCCGCGCAGCACCGAGGCCACCAACCGTGACGCGTCGGGATCACTGCCCGCCGACATGGCCAGCCGCAGCGCGCCCGCGCGGTCGCCGCGCGCCAGCAATCGTCGCGATTCGGCGAGCGTCGCTGCGGTCGAGGAGCTCGGCGCGAGGGATGCGGGCGCCGGCGCGGCAGGCTCCGCCGCCGTGTCGCCTGGCGCGTCCACAGGCGTCGACGGCA
>JAEUQQ010000013.1 GCA_016789685.1 Acidobacteriota bacterium
TGTAGCCGAGCCCGGGATTCGCGACCAGGAGGTCGAGTGCCTCGTCGCCGCACCTGGCAACGAGCATCAGCAGCGCCCAGTGGTGATCGGGGAAGCGACGGACGACGGCGACAACCTCAGGGGGAATCGTCTCGAGGTAGCGCGCAAGCGCCGGCTGTGTGTCGGCGTCGCGCAGGTCGACGTGCGGCGCCTGGCGCGAACGCCGCTGCCCCGCCGGCGAGTGCGCCACGGCCTTGATCGTCGGCCACGGGAAGAACACGACCTGCGCGGCGCCGCGCTGGTAGAGGCGCCCCGTCGCGCCCTCGAATTCGTAGGCGATCGCGCTGCGCGCGGGAGCAGGACACATCGGCGCACGCCCCTCGTCTGGCTACGTGGCCTTGACCGACGCAATCGCCCGCTCGATGGCGCTGACGATGCGGATGCCGCGCCGGCTGAATCCGAGCGCGTCGATCACCTCGTCGACGATCTCGTCGTGCGTCAGCAGGCGTCCGTCCGAGACGACCCATCGCACCATGGCTTCGATGTCGCGCGGCTCGTAGTTGCCGATCGCGAGCCCCGACCTGATCGAGGGACGCGGAGCGCGCGTCACGGTGGGCGGTTCATCGGCGACGGCGGCGGCTCGAGGGGCAACGGTCACCGTCGGCACAACCGGCCCGGGCGCGTCGGCGGCGGCGACTGCCGCGTCGTAGGCGGCCATGAGGCGAGTGATCTCTTCGTCGCGCCGCAGGAACCAGTCGGTTGACCAGATGCGGTGGAAGCGCCAGCCGAGCGCCTCGAGGTGCTGCTGGCGGAGCCGGTCGCGCTCGCGTGCGGTCGGCGTCGAATGGTAGCTGGCGCCATCGCATTCGACCGCGAGCAGGTACTGCCCCTGCCGCTCGGGATGCGTGACCACGAGGTCGATGCGGTAGCGCGACGCGCCGAGCTGCGGGATGACGTGCAGGCCGCGGCGCGTCAGCGCGTCGCAGACCGACTGCTCGAAGTCGTTGAGCGGCACCCGGGTGATCGAGCCGCCGTCGAGGCGCGTCCCGTTCGACGCGGCGTACTCGATGTACGCGCGCAGCAGGCGGACGCCCTCCTTCGGGTAGTCGGCGCGCACGTCGGCGTGCGAGAACGACGAGACGAGCGTGATTCGCCGGCGCGCCCGCGTGATCGCCACGTTGAGCCGGCGTTCGCCGCCCTGCATGAGCAGCGGCCCGAAGCGGTAGCTGAGGCGCCCCGTCGCGTCCTTGCCGTACCCCACCGACAGGATGATGGCGTCGCGCTCGTCACCCTGCACGCGCTCGAGGTTCTTGACGAAGAACCGGTCGTCGCGCTCGGCCGAGAAGAACTCGTCGAGGTCCGGGTGGGCCTGCCGCGCACGATCGAGGGCCATCTCGATGCGATCGGCGTGCGTGATGCCCATCGCGATCACGCCCAGGCTCTCGTCGGGCCGGTGCCGCGCGTGATCGAGGATCAGGTCGACGACCCGCTGCACTTCGCGCGCGGCGCTGTCGTCGCGCCCCGCCTCGCCCGGCACGTGCGCGACGTGCACCCACGACACGGCGCCCTGGCCAGGGCCGGGGAACGTGACCAGCCGGTTGCCGTAGATGTGGTGGTTCGAGAACGCGATGAGCGCTTCGTCGCGGCTCCGGTAGTGCCAGTCGAGCGACCACGGCGGATCGAGGAACGCCGACATCACGTCGAGCACGCTCTCGAATCCGCCCGTCGCCTCGCCTGACTCCTCGTCACCCTCGTCGCCGACCCCGGCCGCAAAGAACGTGGTCGGCGGCAACTGGCGCGCGTCGCCCGCGATCACCGCCCGTGCGCCGCGCAGCAGCGAGGTGACCGCATCCTCGGGAAGCACCTGGCTCGCTTCGTCGAAGATCACCACGTCGAAGTACGGCCGATCGCCTGGCAGGAGCTGGCTCACCGACAGCGGACTCGCCATCCAGCACGGGCGCAGGGCCAGCAGCACGTCGGGCGCCTCGGCAAACAGCTTGCGAAGCGGCAGGTGGCGCGATCGCTTCTGCGCTTCGCGGCCCACCAGGTCGTTCTGGTCGCGGAAGCGGTCGCGCACCGCGACGGCCCGCTCGGCGTGCGCCCGCCGCACCCGTTCGATCGCGGCCGCGAGGCGCTCGCGATCGAGCCGCGCGAACTCCGCGACCACGCCGTCGTGGTGGCGTCCCACAAACGACGCCAGCACGGGCTCGGCGAGTTGTGCCGCTTCGAGGCACGACGACAGCCAGGCGTGCTCGAGGACGTGCGGCCACTGCGCCGGCGGCGGCGTGCGATCGCGGATCTCGGCGACAATGCCGGCACATCCCGATGCCGAGAGCGCGGTCGCGATCTCCTGCATCCGCAGGAGGCGCGTCGGCGTCACGCGGTCGCCGGCCAGGCGGTCGAGCCACTCGCCCACGCGCGCGAGGGGCAGCGCATCGCCGGTCATCGACGGAAACACCGACAGGAGCGCCGCCACGCCGTCGCTCGCCGCCCTGAACGCCTCGCGCGCCGCGACCGCCTCGGGCACCGCCCGCAGCGCGGCACGCATGCCGAGTGCCTGCCACGTGTCGCTGGCCACTGCCGCGCGGCGCGCATCCTCGAGCGCCTGGCGGGCGTCGAGGCTCCCGATCGTGGTGTGCCCGCGCATTGCGGCAAGGGCGCGGCGGTAGCTGCCGTTGGTCAGCGTCGCGACGAGCCTCGACAACAGGCGCGATGCCGGCGCCAGGGCCGCAGCCAGCGCATGTGGGTCTGCGTCGAACAGCGACAGCCGGTACCGCTGCGCGAGCGCGTGCACGTCGCACAGCACATCGAGCGCGCGCCTGGCGTCGCCGAGCGTGACCGGGGGCGTCACGCCGGCCTCGCGCCACAGCGCGTCGAGCTGGCGCACGCAGGCCGGCCAGCGATCGCTGGCGAGCCCGGGCACCAGGTCGAGCATCGCAGCCACCTGCTCGCGGCTGACCACGGCGCCCGTCCACGGCGACGGGTCGTCGCCGGTGAGCAGGCCCGGCATCGACGCGGCCTCGGTCAGCAGCCGCTGTGCCTCGTGGACGACGGCGGGAACCAGCGGCGCGAGCGCCGGTCCGCGGAACCGCGTCCGCGCCGCGGCAGTCTCGGGCAATCGCAGCAGGCGGCCGTAGATCTGGTGCACCGACAGGCCCGACGGCAGCCGCGGCGTGTGCATGCCGGCGGCATGACGGTTCACGCGTGCGCGCCGGTCGGCAAAGGCCGCGTGCAGCGCCGCCACGTCGGGCGGGATGGCGTCGCGCATCACGTCGATACTGCGCGCGAGCTGCTGCGCGGTCTGCTTGCGCGAGACATCGGCCCCGTGCAGGTCGAGGCACAGGTGATCGAGCCCGGCGTGGTGCAGGCGACGCAACACGACCTCGAGCGCCGCCCGTTTCTCGGCGACGAAGAGCACCGTCTTGCCGGCAGCCGACAGCTCGGCGATCAGGTTGGCGATCGTCTGGCTCTTGCCCGTGCCCGGCGGGCCAGAGATGACGCCGTTGTGGCCGGCCAGCGTTGCGGCAATCGCCTGCTGCTGCGACGAGTCGGCGTCGAGGACGAGGAACTCGTGATCCGGCGGCACCTGGTCGAAGGTGCGCGGATCGACCGTCGTGCGCCCGGCCCGTGCACTGTCGCGAGCGGCGCCGTCACCCGCGATGCCCGCGATGATGTCGTGCCGCGCCAGCGGCTCGAGCAGGTCCTTGAGGTCGCGCACGATCGACATCTTCTGGAACGAGAAGTTGCCGATGACCCAGCGCCGCTCGATCGCGAACCCGGCAACCGCCGCCGCCAGGCGCGCGACGCGGTCGAAGAGCGGCTCGAGGTCG
This sequence comes from Acidobacteriota bacterium, assembly GCA_016789685.1. GTDB lineage: Bacteria > Acidobacteriota > Vicinamibacteria > Vicinamibacterales > JAFNAJ01 > JAEUQQ01. Next base: position 3,810 of record JAEUQQ010000013.1, read on the forward strand.
AACGTCTCACCGTCCTCGTCACCGAGGAGGGTACCGAGCAGGTCGTCGGGTGCGAGCGTCACCCCGTGCTCGGCCGCCAGTGCGTGCACGAGCACGTCGTTGCACCTCGGCTCGCCCGACCGGCGCAGCGTCCAGGTGGTGCCGCGCTGTCCCTTGAGCGCCGCGCGCATCGGGACCAGCAGCACCGGCGCGCTCGCGGGCCGCCCGCCGTCAGGGGCCGGCCAGGTGGCCATCCCCAGCGCCAGGAACATCGTCTCGAGGCCGCGTTCCTCGAGGTTCACCGTCGCGCGCCTGGCGATCTCCTTCACTGACGCCGCGGCCCGCGCATGGTCGGCGGCCTCGCCGAAGAGCTTCGAGAGCGTCACGCCCTCGCCATCCCCAACGTCGGGACGCAACAGGGCCTGCATCTGCTCGGCCGGCACGTGCGACAGGTCGAGCGTCCCGACCTTCAGATCGCGGAAGTAGAGCAGGTTGTTGCGGCGCGAGGGATCGATGAGCTTCGCGATCCACTGCTGGCGCGCCGCCTCGACGGCCGCGAGCCGCTGCGGCGGAATCGGCGGAGGCGCCGTCGGCGCACCGGGTGGCTGATCAGGCGTGGATGCGGGAGACGACATCGGGTGCCGCGGCGGTGGCGCCGCGGGCCTGCAGGATACACGTACGCCACCCGGGCGGCACATGTCGGGGCGGGCGCAAGGGCAGGTGCAGGCGGGCCCGTCACGCGTTACTATCGCCGGCACGCCCCGGTTCCCCGGCTCCGTCCACGTTCACGTCGGCGCGCGCATGCGCCGGCACGTCCGCGAGGAGTCCCAATGGCGAAGACCGCACTCTGCATCGGCATCAACGACTATCCCGGTACCGGCTCCGACCTGGCGGGCTGCGTCAACGACGCGAACGACTGGGCACGCGCCCTCACGGCGCGCGGCTTCGTCGTCGAGACGCTCCTCGACGCGCAGGCCAGGGGCAAGGCGATGCGCGAGGCCATCCGCGCGATCGTCTCGTCGGCGGCCAAGGGCGACACGGTCGTCATCCAGTACTCGGGGCACGGCTCGTTCGTGCCCGACACGAACGGTGACGAGAGCGACGGCACCGACGAGTGCCTGTGCCCCCACGACATCAACACCCGTGGCCCGATCACCGACGATGAGCTGTACGAGCTGCTGAGCGCGAAGGCGCCCGGCGTGAAGCTGGTGATGTTGTCTGACTCGTGCCACTCGGGCACGGTGGCCCGCTTCAACCCGATCACCACCCCGCCGTCGACGCGGGGCGCCCACGCGCCGCAGCGCACCGTGCGCTTCCTGGCGCCGCAGACGTTCCTGCCACGCAAGCAACTCGCGAAGCTCGGCATCTCGCGCGGGATGCGGCGCGCGAGCAGCCCCGGCCGCCACGCCGCGCTGCTGATGTCGGGCTGCCAGGACACCGAGTACAGCTACGACGCGTTCTTCGAGGGACGCCCCAACGGCGCGTTCTCGTTCGTCGCCCTCCGCGAACTCGAGGCGCTCAAGAAGGGCGCCACGTACGCCGACTGGTTCACGCGAATCCGCAAGGTCCTGCCGTCGCAGCAGTACCCGCAGCGTCCGAACCTGTTCGGCACGGCAACCATGAAGGGCTGGAAGGTCCTGGCGTAACCACGCGCGTCACCCCCCACGCGGCACGAGGCGATGTAGACGTCTCCGTAAGCGAGCTGGGCGCACGGCGTCGTGCGCCCGGCCGCACGGGTCGCCGCATGCCGTCGCCAGGGCGCATCGCACGATTCCTGTGACGAGCGGGGGAACCACCGGGGCGCGATTCCGTCTACCTGCGCAGCCGCCCTCCGGGGACCCTGCCCATGCCCGACACTCTTGCCCGCGACGTTCGCGTCGCGTTTCGCGTGCTCAACAAGGACCGGAGCTTCATCGCCCTGGCCGTCGTGGTGATGGCGCTGGGCATCTGTGCCGTGACCACGATGTTTGCGGTGGTCAACGGCGCGATGCTCCGGGGCTTCTCGTTCCCCAACGCCGAGCGGATGACCAGCGTCCGCTTCATCGATCCCACGACTGCCTCGTTCTTCGGCGCCGACGGCCAGCTCTTCTCGCAGGACTACGCGGAGTTCGTCGACGAGCAGCGGTCGTTCGAGCTGATGACGGCAACGCTCGGCGGCTCGACGGTGAACATCACCGCCAACGGCCAGGCCCGGCGCTACACGGGCGCGTACGTGACCGAGCACTTCTTCCGCGTGCTCGGTGTCGGCCCCGTGATGGGGCGCGATTTCACCGCCGACGACAACCGGCCGGGCGCCGACACGGTGCTGATCATCAGCCACGGACTCTGGCAGCGTGACTTCGGCGCCGTCGGCGACATCGTCGGCACACGGGTGCGTCTCAACGGCAAACCCGCCACCATCGTCGGCGTCATGCCCAGGGGCTTCAGCTTCCCCGACAACGAGGAACTGTGGATCCCGCTCTTCACCGAGTTCCCGGTCACCGCCCGCAACGATCCGCAGGCCAACAACCCCAACGTCATCGGCCTCATCCGCCATGGCGTGTCGATCGACCAGGCCCAGGCCGAGTTCACGGGATTCGCCCAGCGGTTCGCCGCCGCCTACCCCGACACCAACACGCAGTTCAACGCCGCCGAGGTCGAGCCGCTCATCGACGCGATGACGCCGGCGCCGATCCGCGGGCTCCTGCTCACCATGCTGGCGTTCTGCGTCGGGGTGCTGCTGATCGCATGCGTCAACGTCATGAACATGCAGTTCGCCCGCGCCACCCTGCGCGGCCGCGAACTCGCCGTCAGGTCGTCGCTGGGCGCGACGCGCCTGCGCCTCGTGCGGCAGATGCTCACCGAGAGCCTGCTGGTCGCCGTGGCCGGCGCGATCGCGGGCAGCGCGCTCGCCTACCTCACCACGGGCTGGATCGATGCGGCGTTCCGGGTCGAAGACAACGGCCCGCCACGCTGGATGGTGTTCACACTCGACGGGCGTGCCCTGTTCGTCGCGGTCGCCGCGACCGTCGTGGCGGTCATGGCCTCTGGCCTGCTGCCCGCATGGATCGCGTCGCGGACGAACCCGGCCACGGCCCTTGCCGATGGCGGACGCGGCAACACCGGCGGGCGCATCGGGATGCTCACGCGTGCCTTCGTCGTGTTCCAGATCGTGACGACGTGCGTGCTGCTGATCGGATCGATCCTGCAGGCGCGGTCGATCGTGAAGCAGCAGTCGATCGACTACGGCTACGACACCGCCGCGCTGCTCTCGGCGCGCGTCGGGCTGATGGATGCCGACTACCCCACCGCCGAGTCGCGCAAGGCGTTCTACGACCGCCTGCTGCGCGACCTGCGGGCCTCGGGGCAGTTCGATCGTGTCGCCCTCAGCAGCCGCCTGCGCATGACATTCGGGGGCTTCAGCCCCGTCGAAATCGAGGGGAAGACGTACCGCGATCGGCGCGACCGGACCAACGCGAATGTCGAACAGGTCAGCGACGGCTACTTCGCCCTGGTGGGCCAGCGCCTGATCGAGGGACGCGACTTCACGACCGCCGACCTCGACGCCACCCAACCCGTCGCCATCGTCAACGCCGATTTCGCCCAGAAGCACTTCGGCCGCGAGAGCGCGCTCGGGCGCCGTTTCAGGACGGGTGACGGCAGCACGCCGCAATACGGACCGTGGCGGACGATCGTCGGCGTGGTCTCGACGGTGCGGATGATCGGTCCCGGCACCAACCCGCGCGTCGATCTCACCGGCTTCTACGTCCCGTTCTACTCGACGCCGACGGGGCCGGCACCGGCGAGCCTGGTGCCGAACCAGTTCGCGACCGTGCTGGTGACGCCGCGTGGCGGGCAGTCGCCCGCGGGGCTCGTCGAGGTGCTCAGGCGCGAGGTCGCACGCGCCGATGCCCACCTGCCGCTCTACTTCGTCGGCACCCCGGCGCACCACCTGGCGGCGGCCACGTCGGTCAACCGCGTGATCGCCATCATGTTCAGCGCCTTCGGCGTCGTGGCGGTGGTGCTGTCGGCCGTCGGGCTCTATGGCGTGATGTCGTTTGCCGTCAGCCAGCGCACCCAGGAGTTCGGCGTGCGGATGGCGCTCGGGGCCGACCAGTCGACGATCCTGTCGATGGTGCTGCGCCAGGGCTCTCGCCAGATAGCGCTCGGGCTCGGACTCGGCCTCGCGCTGTCGCTCGGCCTTGCGCAACTGCTGCGTGACGGCATCAGCAACATGCTCTTCGGCGTGAGCGCGAGCGATCCGCTGACCTACGTGTCGGTCACGCTGCTCGTGCTCGTCGTGTCGGTCGTCGCGGTGCTCGTGCCTGCGCAACGCGCGACGCGTGTGCAGCCGATGACCGCCCTGCGCCTCGAGTGAGCGTGTGCGGGCACGCCTCGCCGCCGTGCCCGGCGTCGGCGGTGCCCGCGCCGGCACGGTGCCTGGGTACGCCTCGGCTCAGGGGCCGACGACAGGGCCTCGCGCATCGCGCCCCTCGACCCGATCGACCTCTCCCTCTGGGCGGCCAGGCGCGTCGTCGGCTGCGGCCATTGCGGCCGCCAGCACCGCGATGTGGGTGTCATCGGTACCGCAGCAGCCGCCAAGGGCGCGCAGGCCGAAGCGATCGCGCAGGCGGCACAACCCTGCAGCGAAGACCTCGGCCGCCTCGCTGTCGAGCGTCTCGAGCCCATCGAGTTCTTCAGGGCGCTTCGACGATGTGTTGGCCTGAACGCCGAGCAGGCGGCCGCTCGCCACCACGCGCCGACCGCCGGCAGTCTCGAGGGCGGCCTCGAGCGTCGAACTGTGCACGCAATTCACGAGGAAGCCGACAGGAGCCCGCGCCACGGCATCATCGACGCGGTGTATCGCGTCGTCGAGCGGCGTGCCGTCGAGCACGTGGCCCGATGGGCGGATGATGAAGCTCACGAGGTACGGGCATCCCGTCGCGGCGAGGGCCTCGGCCATGCCGACGGCCTCGGCGACGGCAGGCATGGTCGATGCGAGCAGGTAGTCGGCGCCTGCGGCGGCCAGCGCCGATGCCTGGGTCGCGTGGAACCGCCGCGCGTCCTCGCGCGGCAGTCCCTCCTGCGGCTTGTAGGCGTCGCCCCGGCATCCCATCAGTCCGCCCACATGGACCAGGCGCGCGTAGTCGCCCCACGCATCGCGGATGTTGCGCACGAAGCGCACGGCGTCGCCGTTGACGTCACGCCCGGCACACCGCGACACCGCCAGCCGATCGGGATTGGCCCGCCACGTCGGCGCAAGCAGCAGCAACGGCAGCGCGTGCCGGTGGCCGATGGCGAGGTAGTCGCGATAGATCTGCCGCAGGACCGCGCTGCCGTCGGCGTCGTAGATCAGCGGCGCGTTGACGAGCAGCGGATCGAGCAGGCCTGGCGAGTTGCGTCGCACCCGCTCGACGACCGCCCCTTCCATCAGCACGGGCTGGCGCGACGCCAGCACCGCGTCCACTGGCGCGCGCCCACGCCGCGTCGTCATGCGTTGAGGTCCATCTTCCCGGTCAGGTACGACTCGTAGGCTGCGAGATCGAACAGGCCGTGCCCCGACAGGTTGAACAGGATCACCGTGGGGGTGCCTGCGTCCCTGGCCTTCAGCGCGTGCTGCACGGCGCTGTGGATCGCGTGCGCCGACTCCGGGGCCGGGAACGTGCCCTCGCACCGCGCGAACTTCACCGCCGTCGCGAACACCTCGCCCTGCGGGTAGGCCTCGGCCTCGACGAGCCCGGCGTCGAGCAGGTGGCTCACCAGCGGCGACGATCCGTGATAGCGCAGGCCGCCGGCATGCACCGGGCGCGGCATGAAATCGTGCCCCAGCGTGTGCATCATCATCAGCGGCGTCGTCCCGCCGGTGTCGCCGAAGTCGTACTCGCGCCTGCCCTGCGTGAGGCTCGGGCATGCGAGCGGTTCGGCCGCCACGGCGCGCAGCCCCGGGCGCGTGCCGTCGAGCTTGTCCTTGAGGAAGGGGAACGCGAGCCCGGCGAAGTTGCTGCCGCCGCCGTGACATCCGATCACGATGTCGGGATACTCGCCGGCGAGTTCCATCTGCTTCTTCGCTTCCTGCCCGATGATCGTCTGGTGCAGGACGACGTGGTTGAGCACGCTGCCCAGCGCGTAGTTCGTGTCGTCGCGCGTGGCGGCGTCTTCGACCGCCTCCGAGATGGCGATGCCGAGGCTGCCGGGCGAGTCGGGATCGCGCGCGAGCACGGCGCGGCCCTGGTGGGTCAGTGGCGACGGGCTCGGCACGACCTCGGCGCCATACGAGCGGATCATGATCCGCCGGTACGGCTTCTGGTCGTAGCTCACGCGCACCATGTAGACCATGCACTCGAGCCCGATCAGCTGGCAGGCGCACGACAGGGCGCTGCCCCACTGGCCGGCCCCCGTCTCGGTCGCGAGCCGCTTGACGCCCTCCTCCTTGTTCATCCAGGCCTGCATGATCGCCGAGTTGAGCTTGTGGCTCCCCACCGGGCTCACGTGCTCTGACTTGTAGTAGATGTGCGCCGGCGTATCGAGGAGTTCCTCGAAGGCGCGCGCCCGGTAGACCGGGCTGGGCCGGTAGAGGCGGTAGATGTCGCGCACCTGGTCGGGGATGTCGACCCAGCGCTCCTGCGACATCTCCTGCGCGATCAGGCCCTGCGGAAAGATCGCCGCGAGATCCTGCGGGCCGATGGGCTGGCGCGTGCCGGGGTGCAGCGGAGGCGGCAGCGGCGTCGGCAGGTCGGGCGCGATGTTGTAGAACGCACGCGGAATCTCTGACTCGGGCAGGGTGATCTTGGTGTCGGTCACGGCGGTCCTCGCACGCCTGGCGGCGTCGGCAGTGGTACCGCAGAGCGTAGCGCAGGATCGCGGGCCCGCGGCCCCTGCGCGGGGGCCACGGCTCAGCCGATGCGTGTCATGCCGGGGATCGGCAGGCGGCCGGCCCGGCGGCCTACAGTTCGTACTTCTTGGCGTAGTACCTGAACGACCTGAAGCTCATGCCGAGCAGTTCGGCGGCGCGCGTGCGCACGCCGTTGGCGCGGCGCAGGGCCTCGGCGAGGTATTCGCGCTCGATCGACTGCACGTGCTGCTCGAGATCGAAGCCGGCGGCCGGCAGGCTCGGCACGGGTGCGGCGTCCTGGCCGTCGAGGGCGGCCGCCGCCGGCGGGCTCGCCAGCGACCGCACGGCGTCGGGCAGGCTCTCGACGAGCACCATGGGCGTCGGCTCGAGGGCCACGGCCCGTTCCATCGCGTTCTCGAGCTCGCGGATGTTGCCGGGCCACGCGTAGCGCTCGAGGCAGCGCATCGCCTCGTTCGACAGCCCCGTGATGCGCTTCCCCATCCGGCTGGCGTGCTCGGCGACGAAGTGGTCGGCCAGCAGGCGCAGGTCTTCGCCCCGCTCGCGCAGCGGTGGCAGGTGCATCGGGATGACGTTGATCCGGTAGTACAGGTCTTCGCGGAAGCGGCCCTCGGCCACTTCCTTCGTCAGGTCGCGGTTCGTCGCGGCGATCACGCGGATGTCGGCATCGACCTCCTCGGTGCCGCCGACGCGCCTGAACTTGCGCTCCTGCAGCACACGCAGCAGCTTGACCTGCATCAGCGGGCTCATCTCGCCGATCTCGTCGAGGAAGACCGTCCCCTGGTGCGCAACCTCGATGAGGCCCTTCTTGTTGACGGCTGCGCCGGTGAAGGCACCCTTCATGTGGCCGAACAGTTCAGACTCGAGCAGCGTCTCGGTCAGCGCGCCGCAGTTGAGCGCGACAAACGGCTTGTCGCGCCGCAACGACTGGCGGTGAATCGCGCGCGCGACGAGTTCCTTGCCCGTGCCCGACTCGCCGCTCACGAGCACGGTGCTCGTGGTCGGCGCGATCGTCTCGATCATGCGGAACACCGCGATCATCTTGTCGCTGCGCCCGATGATGTCGTCGAATGCGTGCGTCTCGTTCAGGGCACGCTTGAGCCTGACGTTCTCCTCGCGCAGCCGCCGCCGCTCGAGCGCGTTGCGCACCGTGATCCGCAGTTCCTCGACGTTGAACGGCTTGCTGACGTAGTCGCAGGCACCGAGGCGCAGGGCCTCGACGGCCGTCGAGGTCGACGCGAAGGCGGTCAACACGATGCCCGACATCTCGGGATCGTGCTGCTTGGCCGAGCGCAGCACGACGACGCCG
>JAEUQQ010000026.1 GCA_016789685.1 Acidobacteriota bacterium
GGGACGCCGGCGTCACGAGCCGGACAACGCACGCGCGCATCCACGGGAACGTGGGGCCTGCGCGTGCCGGCGTCGGCCCCGGCAGGGCAAACCCGCCCAAGGCGCGAGGCGCGCGGGCCACGACGACGACCGCGAAGGAGGGAACCAGCGTGGGCAGTGTGCTCGTTCGAGCGATCAACGGACTCGCCGTACGGCGCGATGAACCCCCTCATGTTGACGGCGCGGCCTCGACGTCGTGGCGTGTCCCACGCTGGCTGGTCGTGGTCGGCTTCTGGACCGTCATCGTCCTGGCGTACTCCACGCGCACCGAGGTGCGGGCCGGCACGTTCGAATGGGTGCCCATCACGTGGATCGATGCCCTGAAGGCCGCGGCGGCCCAGTGGTACGCGTGGGGCCTGCTGTCGATCGGGATCTACTGGGTCAACCGCGCGCTGCCGGTCGCGCGCGACGCGCTCCTCACGCGGCTGCTCATCCACGTGCCCCTGAGCCTGGCGTTCACGGTGGCGTACACGTACCTCAACTACGGCTTGTCGCACGCGATGGGGGCATCGGTCGAGATCAACTGGGTGGGCGAGTCGATCTACGCCACGTTGACGCGCGTGACCTATCGCCTCGGCACGTTCGTCTACTGGGCCATCGTGGCGATGTGCGTCGCGCTCGAGTACCAGAGCGACTCGAAAGACCGCCAGTTCCGGAACGCGCAGCTCGAACGCCTGCTGTCAGAGGCCCGCCTGGCGACGCTGCGCACGCGGCTCGATCCGCACTTCCTCTTCAACACGCTCAACGCCATCTCGGCCTACGTCGAGAGCCGTCCGCGCGAGGCGCGGGCGATGCTCGAGCAACTGGGCGAGATGCTGCGGATGTCGCTCGACAGCGCCGACGAGCACGAGATCCCGCTCGAACGCGAGTTGGCCTTCATCGACCGCTATGTCCAGTTGCAGTTGATGCGCCTCGGCGACCGGCTCGACGTCGATGTCGACGTCGCGCCCGATGTGCTGCATGCCGCCGTGCCGACGTTCATCCTCCAGCCGCTCATCGAGAATGCCATCCGCCACGGCATCTCGCAGATCACCGGCCGAGGCCGGATCACGCTCCGCGCGTGGCGCGACGCCGGCACGCTGCGTCTCTCGGTGCGCGACAACGGGCCTGGCCTGCCGGAAGGCTGGACCATGCAGCGCAACCTGGGGATTGGCCTGAGCAACACGCAGGAGCGGCTGCGGCACCTCTATGGCGATGCCGAGCATCGGCTTCACGTCGGCCCCGCACCAGGCGGCGGCGTGCTCGTGGACGTGGCGATGCCCTACCGCACGGTGTGACCGAAGCGCGGCACGAGAAGACGGCGGGTCCTGTGATCGACAGACAGCGGACTCCCGACCTCTGGATTCACAGCCAGGCGATCAATGGTCTCGGCTACCTCGTCCAGGAGTTCACCGCCGAGACCACGCCGCTTTGACTCGTACCAACGAACGGCTTCGACAAGCTCGGCAGACGCACGCGCATCGGTTCGGACTGAGGGCGTCAACGGCCGAGCACGTCCCGCTCGATGCGACGTCTGACGTCATCCCAGGACTCTACGGTCGCGGCGCCAGACTCGATGGACGCAACGCGCCGCTCGATCTCGGCCGCCCACTCGGCGTCGGCAGTGGGGTCTGGTGGGCCATCCAGGCTTGCGAGGAGTTCGGCAGCCAGTTCGGCACGAGCCTGTTCGTCGAGGCGCAGCGCCTCGGCCAAGACCGCGGCGGCGGGCTGAGTCATGATGAGCCGATTCTACGCTGCGATGGGCCACCTCACAAGCGCTTGCAGCCGACGGCAGCCAGTTGAGAATGAGCCGCTGCGGCTGAAGCGTGCGCATCGCCTAGACACGTGAGTCCAGGTCGTTCCACCGCTCGTAGGCGGCCGCGAGCTCGAGGGTGACCGCCTCGGCGCGTGCCAGCGCGGCCTTGATCGCGTCGGCCCCCGACTTGTAGAAGTCCGGGCCGTGCACCTGCGCGTGCAGGTCGGCCTGCTCGCGCTCGAGGGCCTCGATCGCCGCGGGCAGCGCCTCGAGTTCGCGCTGTTCCTTGAACGAGAGCTTCCGCGGTCGTGCCGCTGGGGTGATCGCCCCTGGCGCGGCAGGCCGCGCGGCCTGGGCCGTGATGGGCCTGGCCGGCGCGATCGACTCGGCGGCGGCGGCGGCGCGTTGCCGCATCCAGTCGTCGTAGCCGCCGACGTAGTCGACGACGCGCCCGTCGCCCTCGAAGGCGAGCAGGCTCGTCACGACGTTGTCGAGGAAGACGCGGTCGTGGCTGACGACGAGCAACGTCCCGGGAAACTCGACCAGCTGCGCCTCGAGCAGTTCGAGCGTCTCGATGTCGAGATCGTTCGTCGGTTCGTCCATCACGAGCACGTTGGCCGGCCGCGTGAACAGGCGTGCGAGCAGGAGCCGGTTGCGTTCACCGCCCGACAGCGCCCGCACCGGTGACTTCGCGCGTTCGTTCGTAAAGAGGAAGTCGCGCAGGTAACCCATGACGTGGCGCGATCGCCCGTTGACGGTCACCGTGTCGCTGCCGTCACCGAGCGTGTCGGCGACCGAGCGATCGGGGTCGAGTTGTTCGCGCTGCTGGTCGAAGTAGGCGACTTGCACGTTCGAGCCGTGACGCACCTCGCCCGCGTCGACGGCGATCTCGCCGAGCAGGAGCCTGAGCAGTGTCGTCTTGCCGGCGCCGTTCGGGCCCACGAGGCCGATGCGGTCGCCGCGCACGATGCGGGCACTGAAGTCGCGCACCACCCACGGCCCCTCGTCGTATCGCTTCGAGACGCCGCGTGCCTCGAAGACCATCCGGCCCGAGGCGTCGGCCGTTTCGACCTGCATGCGCACCGTGCCCATGACGTTGCGCCGTTCGGCCCGTGCCTCGCGCATCTCGAGCAGGGCCTTGACCCGGCCCTCGTTCCGCGTGCGACGTGCCTTGATCCCCTGGCGCAGCCACGCCTCTTCTTCGGCGAGCTTCTTGTCGAACTTCTCGAACTGCAGCGCCTCGTTCGCGAGCCACAGCTCCTTCTTGTCGAGGAAGGTGGCGTAGTTGCCGGGCCACGAGGTCAACCGCCCGCGATCGAGTTCGACGATCCTGGTGGCCAGGCGCTGCAGGAAGGCGCGATCGTGGGTGACGAACACGACCGCCCCGGCGTAGTCGCCGAGGAACGTCTCGAGCCACTGGATGGCCTCGACGTCGAGATGGTTCGTCGGCTCGTCGAGCAGCAGCACGTCCGGGTCGGCGACCAGGGCCTGCGCGAGCAGCACGCGCCGCCGCCAGCCGCCCGACAGGGTGTCGACCAGCGTGTCGGGCGGGAGGTCGAGCCGGTCCAGCACGAGCTCGATCCGCTGCTCGAGGCGCCAGCCATCGCGTTCCTCGAGTTCGTGCTGCAGCCGCCCGAGCCGCTCGAGGCTCTTCTCGTCGCCGTGCTCGGCCACGTCGACGGCGGCGTGGTGGTAAGCCGACACCAGCGCGCTCAGCTCGCCGAGCCCGTCGGCGACCACGTCGAAGACCGACCGGTGGGCCGACAGCGGCACGTCCTGCACGAGCCTCGCGACGCGCAGCGCCGGCTGGCGCCAGATCGTGCCCGCATCGGGCGGCAGTTCACCGCTGATGATCTGGAGGAGGGTCGACTTGCCCGTGCCGTTGCGTCCAAGGACGCAGATGCGCTCGCCTGCGTCGATCTGCATGGCCACGTCGTCGAGCAGGGGCAGGTGTCCGTAGGCGATCGAGATGTGATCCAGCGTCAGCAGTGCCATTCATCAACCATCTATCCCGCGTGCCTCACACGCGTGCGTCGGCCGACCCGGCCGCAGCCGTGGTTCCCCCACGGCGTCGCGATGCGTTGCCCGCAGGCGGGCGGCGGGCTACA
>JAEUQQ010000045.1 GCA_016789685.1 Acidobacteriota bacterium
CTGCGCTTCTACGTCAGGAGCAAGACCTCGCGCCCGGTGCGCTACCTGGTCGCCGAAGCCCTCCAGGGGCTCCTGGGATGGGTGCCCAGCGTGATCGGCATCGGCCTGCGCGGCGTGGCCTACAAGCTCGTGCTGAAGAGCGAGGGCGTGGTCGCGATCGAGGATCACGTGCGGCTGTGCCGCATCGAAGACATCACGATCGGCCGCGGCGTGTATCTCGATCACGCGGTGTACCTGCACGCCGCCCCCGGCGGGCTCAGCCTGGGCGATCACTGCTGGATCATGGCCGGCTGCCGGCTGCACGTCTTCAACTACCGCGGCATCGCGCACGCGGGCATCCACCTCGGCACGCGCGTGTTCGTCGGCGAAGAGACGATCATGCGCGGGCAGGGCGGCATCCGCGTGGGCAACAACGTGCTGTTCGGGCCGCGCGTGCAGGTGCTGGCGGTGAACCACGTGTTCACCGACCCCAACGTGCCGATCATGCAGCAGGGCATCACGGCGCAGGGCATCGTCATCGACGACAACTGCTGGATCGGCGCCGGCGCGATCATCCTCGACGGCGTCACCATCGGCCGCGGCGCCTGCATCGGCGCGGGGGCCGTGGTGACCGCAGACATCCCGCCGCACTCGCTGGCGGTGGGCGCGCCCGCCCGCGTGATCCGTGATCTCGTCAGCAATCCGCTGCCGCCGCCCGCGACCGAGGTGTACTACGGCGGGCTCGAGCGGTTCTGAGCCGCATGCGGATCCTGCTGATCACCGAGACCGTGCCGTACCCGCTCGACAGCGGCGGCCGGATCAAGACCTGGCACACGCTGCAGGTGCTCGCGCGACGGCACGAGGTGCACCTGCACGCGTTCATCCGCGACACCGGCGCGGGCACCGGGGCGGCCGAGCGGGCGCTCGGGGCGCACGCGGCCTCGGTGACGCTGCACCTGCTGCCGCCGGGCCTCGCACGCGAAGCGCGCGGCCTCGCGCGCAGCGTCACCGCCAACCAGCCGTTCACCGTCGCGCGGCACTGGAGCCCGGAGGCGGCCAGGCGCATGGCCGACGCGGCGCGCGCCACGGGCGCCGACGTGGTCTATGCCGACCACCTGTCGATGCTCCCGTATGCCGAGCCGCTCGGCCTGCCGATCGTGCACGACGCGCACAACGTCGAGTACGAAATCGTGCGGCGCTACGCGGCGACGGCCGACCCGGCCCGTCGCGCGTTTGCCGAGGTCGAGTGGCGCCGGCTCCGCGCCTACGAGCGGGCGGCCTACGAACGCTGCCAGGTGATCACCGTCGTCTCGTCGCGTGACGCCGAGCACCTGCGCGCGCTCGGCGTGCGACGCCCCGAGATCCACGTCGGGCCGATCGCCTTCGACCACCAGTCGGTGTGCCCGGTGCCGTCACGCGGCGTGCCGGATGGGCCCCCGACGGTGCTGTTCGTCGGCGGGCTCCACTGGCCACCCAACGCGCAGGGCGTGGCGTGGTGCGTCGAGCACGTGTGGCCGCAGGTGACGCGTGCCGTGCCCGGCGCCCGATTCGTCATCGTCGGCCGCGCCAGCGACGGGCAGCGCCGCGCGCTCGAGGCCACCGCGGGCGTCAGCGTCGTGGGCTACGTCGATGACGTGGGCGAGTGGTTTGCGCGTGCGCGGGCGTTCGTCATCCCGCTGCTGAGCGGCGGGGGGATGCGCGTGAAGATGCTCGAGGCGTTTGCGCGTGGCGTGCCCGTGGTGGCCACGCCCGTGGGGGCCGAGGGCATCGACGCCCGCGAGCGCGACACGTGGCTGGCGGCCGAGTCGCCGGGGGCCTTTGCCGAGGCGGTGGGCCGGGTCCTGGGCGATGGGGCGCTGGCGGCCGGGATGCGAGCGCGCGGCCTGCGGCTGGTCGAGGCCGACTATAGCGTCGAGGCGGTCGGGGCGAAGCTCGAGGCGGCGCTGTCGGGCGTGTCACAAGACTGATCCGCGGGCGTCATTAGTCTTCTGTCGGGGCGACTGCTGTCGCCGGGAAACACGAATCGATAGAATCTGGCCTGATTTCGACGGCACGCAGGTTGCGTTGTGTTCCTCCGCGTTTCAGCCCGGGATGGCCCGGGCCGAGACAGGAGTTGCCCGTGCACACTGCCGCCGCCACCTGGGATACCCCGATGCCTCACGCGAAGCCCGCAGCACCCGCTGCGGTCACTGGTCTGTCGATCTGCATTCCCGTCCTCAACGAAGAAGACGCCATCGCCGAAACCCTCGACCGCTGCCTCGCCACCGTGGCGCCCCTGGCGGCGACCGGCGTGACGAGCGTCGAGATCATCGTTGTCGATGATGGGTCGACCGACGGGACGGCCGACATCGTGCGGAAGTATCCCGACGTCCGCCTCGTGCAGCATCCCGTCAACCGGGGCTACGGTGCGGCGCTCAAGACGGGCTTCGCCGCGGCGACGCACGAGATCGTCGGCTTCCTCGACGCCGACGCCACGTATCCGCCCGAGCAGTTTCCGCTGCTGTGCCGCACCCTCGTCGAGCAGGAGGCCGACCTCGTCATCGGCTCGCGCATGGCGGGTGCCGACACCGAGATGCCCGCCGTCCGCCGGCTGGGCAACAAGTTCTTCGCGGCCCTGCTCACGCTCGTCGGCCGCACGGTCGTCACCGACAGCGCGAGCGGCATGCGCGTCTTCCGGCGTCCGACGCTCGAGCTGCTGTCGCCGCTGCCCGACGGCCTCAACCTGACGCCCGTGATGAGCACCCGCGCGGTGCACGAGGGCATCAAGGTCGTCGAGGTCGCCATCCCGTACCGCGAGCGGGTGGGCGAGTCGAAGCTCAGCGTCACGAAAGACGGCCTGCGCTTCCTCTCGACCATCCTCTGGACCGTCCTGGCCTACAACCCCGTGCGCCTGTTCGGCCTCGTCGGCCTCGCCGGGATTGGCGTCGCGCTGCTGGTCGGCGTCGCCCTCGTGGCCCTGCGCCTGCAGGGCGTGACCGAGCTGGGCACGTGGGGCACGTTTGCGGTCTTTGCCGCCCTGGTCTGCGGCGTGGCCGGCGTCAGTGTGTTTGCCACCGGCGCCTCGTTCAACTACCTGGTCTCGCTGTTCTACGAGCGGCCCATCCGCCAGGGCCTGTTCCGCAAGCCGCTCTTCGCGCGTCCTATCGAGGGCGTGTTCCTGCCCGCGGGCCTGCTGAGCACCCTGGCGGGCGTGGTCGTGGCCGGCGCGAGCCTGGTGCTGTCGCGCCAGGGTTGGCCGGTCGAGCGTCTGTGGCTGTACCTGTCGGCGAGCGGCCTGGCCATCCTCGTCGGCTTGCAGTTGGTCACGTCGTGGCTGATCATGTCAGTCCTGCGTGAACTGAGCGTGCGCGAACGCGCACGATGAACCACGCGCCTTCGGGCGCGTGTTGATGACAACGCCTCGGCCCGGTGACCCCGGGTCGTTGTTCGATAGCCTTCGGATCGCAGGTGTGGCCCGAAACGCCGCCCGACGCCCCCCGTGCCCGCGCGGTGGCTGTCGGGCGCTCCCGTTTCGAGTCGGCCTGCCCACCGGAGGGAAGAGGAGTCACCCGTGAGTGCCCCGCAGGAACCCGGCGCAACCGCGCCACGCAATGTCGGGACGAAGACCCGGACGATCATCACGCTGGCCAAGCATCCCGATGCGGATGCGGCGGCGCGCGAGAGCGCCGCGGCCCGCCAGGAGCGCAGCCTCGTCGATGTGCTGCTGGTGAACCCGCCCACGCCCGACGGCGCCATCTGGATCCGCTCGCAGCACCGGGTCGGCCGCCGTTCGCGCGAGAACATGGTGTGGCCGCAGGTGTCGCTGGCGCAGATGGCGGCGTTGCTGCACCCGACCTACACGGTCAAGGTGATCGACGCGGTCGCCGAGCGCATGGACTGGACGACGTTCGAGGCGATCGTCCGCCGCGAGCGCCCGAAGTACTACATCACGCAGCTCACGGCGCCGACGCTGCAGAACGACATGTACGGCACGTTCCTGGCCAAGTCGGTCGGCGCGACGACGATGGCGTTCGGGACGCACATCACGCCGATGCCGCGCGAGACGCTGCGGCCGTTTCCGACGCTCGATGTCGGCCTGCGCGGCGAGCCCGACCTCACGTTGCGCGACGTGATCGATCATCTCGAGGGCAACCAGTTCACGCGTCCGCCCGAGATCGAGGTGCTCTTCAGGAAGCACGACGCGACGTACCAGCCGCGCGAGATGGCGACGCTGCCCGACGGGCGCCCCGACTTCACGGGGTTCAAGGGCGTGGTG
>JAEUQQ010000053.1 GCA_016789685.1 Acidobacteriota bacterium
ACTGCCGGTGGCCGCCCAGATCGTCCGGGCCACCCAGCGGGAGCCGTTCCTCGCGCTCAAGCTCGACCTCCACGCCTACAAGATTGCCGAGCTGAGCCTCAGGGTCTTTCCGCACGGAGTCCCCAGCCCGCGTGACACCCGCGGCGTCTGCGTCGGGCAGACCACGACCGCGATCGTTGACGCGGCATCGCGGCTGCTCGAGTTGATGGCCGACCCCACGGACGCGGCGTTGTTCGCACCGCTCGTCATCGACGAGATCCTGATGCGCCTGCTGCGCAGTTCGATCGGTCCACGGGTCGCGCTGCTCGGCCAGCAGGAGTCCGGCGTCCAGCGCGTCACGAAGGCCGTGACGTGGGTCCGCGAGAACTTCGCCCAGCCGATCAAGGTGGAGGATCTGGCCGACCTCGCGAACATGAGCCTGTCATCGTTCCACCAGCACTTCAGGGCGGTCACCGCGATGAGCCCACTGCAGTACCAGAAGGTGTTGCGGCTGCACGAGGCGCGTCGATTGATGCTGGCCCGCATGTTGGACACGGGCAGCGCTGGCCGTCAGGTGGGCTACCTGAGCGCGTCGCAGTTCAGCCGCGAGTACACGCGTCTCTTCGGCAGCGCTCCGACGCGCGACATCGCGCGACTGCGCGAGGATGCCGTAACTCTCGGCGCCCGGTAGCGCCGTTCGCTATTCACACCCGTAGGCTCGACGTCGTCAATGCAACAGGCGGGCGCATTCCGCGCCCCATGGCCCCAGTGCGGATCGACACATGCTGGACCGACATCCAGGTGCCGTGACGCTCGAAGACCTCGCTCGGCAGGCTCTCGACGGCGATCGAGAAGCGCTGGACGCCCTCGCTGATCCGAGACCACCGGGCCGCCTACGTGCTCGGCGAGATCATGGAACTGTCCGGGCCCGATGCCGCTGATGTCCTGGAGATCGCACCAGCCCTCTTCCGCAAGTGATCACATGACACGCGCGATCGGTCAACACGTCGCCCTGGACTGTCGCTACGACTGCCCTCAGGCGATCACTCTGTCCACGCCGGCGGGATCTCCCAACCGACTGACAGTTGTATCCTTCTCGCGAGGTCACGACATGAGTCGACCCGGCCTGAACGACCCCGATGTGTTTCCCGACACCACAGTTCTTTCGCGAACGCTTGGCCCGGCGAAGGCAGCGTGGGACGCGTTCATGGACATGCTGCAAGAGAACGACCCGCCGATCGCCGCGGAATGGCGCTACTACAACGACGGCAAGAGCTGGCTGTGCAAGGTAGTGCAGCGGAAGGCAACCCTCTGCTGGGTCGCTGTCTGGGACAAGTACTTTTCCGTGGCTGCCTACCTCAACGCCAGAGCCGAGCCGCTTGTCAGAGCGAGCTCCCTTCATCGTGCCGCGAAGGACTCGTTCCTGGAGTCTGACAAGAAGCTCCGGGCGATCACGATCGAGGTGCGCAAGATACCGGACCTGGAAGCCGTGAGGGAGTTGATCGGGCTCAAGATGCAGTCGAAATAGCGCAGGGCTAGAGGTAGAGGCTCCAGTTGGCCGTGAAGACCAGCGGCGCCTTGACGCGCGGCGTGATCGCCGCGCCACGCACGTAGCCGAGGCTGAGGCTCAGGTAGTTGCCGCGCGCGGGGTGCAGCGTGTACGTGCCGGTCAGCGAGGGCGCGTTGCGCCACACCGAGCGTCCCTGTGCCACGAGGGCATCGGTGAAGTACGCGCTGTGGTTGCGATACGACGCGACCAGCGAGACGACGTCCGTGGGCCGTGACGCGAACGGTCCGCGCTGATAGAGCCGCACCTCGTAGTACCGGTCGTACGGGTTGAACTCGGACGGCACCGTCATCGCCGTCGCCCCGAGGAACAGGCCGCGCGCCGGGCTCGCCACCGTGGGCATGCGCACCTGGTAGTCGGCGAGGATGTACGCACACGCGTTGCCCGACTCCAACACACCGGTCGCCCGATTGAGGTAGCGTGTGCTGTTACGCATGTAGCCGGCGCGGACCCAGGTGTACGGTGCCGCGGATGTCGATGGCCGCTGGTACCCCACCTCGTTGATCGCCAGGAGGCCATTCCCCTCCAGCCGGAAGCGAAAGCCGGTCGGGTTCCGGTCGACCGTGGATGCGCCACCGCCTGGATCCAGGCTTCGCTGTGCACCTGTCTTGAGGTAACCGTACTTCCACGCACGCAGGCGCAGGTTGGCGGCCGGAGCCGTGAACGGAAAATACGACATCCCGACTTCGTTCGGCAGAACCGCATACACGCCCTGCGCGCCCGTCGAGGTCGAGCCGCCCACCTGCAAGCCGACGAACTCCAGGTCGTTCCCCACGTAGCCGACCTTCATCTCGACGCGCCGACTGCCCCAACCCTTGTAGAGGTACAGCGATGTCATGGCCAGCGTATTGGGCCCGGCCGGCTTCCACGTCGTGTAGCGCCACCCGACGCCTGCGTTGAACTGTGCCTCACGCAGGCCGAGTTGACGCAGATCCCACGTGAAGACCGGGTTGACGCCCGAGATGAAGGTCGGACGATGCCCGATGTACACCTGCTGGCCCGAGGGTGCGGGCTCGTCGAGCAGGTTCAGCGACAGCCGCGGAATGACCATGACGCGGAAGGCCGTGCCCAGTCGGAACATCGTGCGGCGCATGGGCGAGTCCACGCCGAGGACGGTGTCGCCGAAGGATGGCTGGGTGACGGCGGCGCCAACCAGGCCGAGATCGTCGATCGACCGCTCGGGCACCGCCGGAGCCTTGGCGTCCACGGCGGTCGCGGACGTGACCTGCGCGTACCCCACCGCCGGCGTGAACGCCCACGCGCCGAGCAGCAATGCGCCGCAGAAAAGGGTCGTCGTCCACGCGGAACGCCCCCGAATCGATCGCCGGATGCCACTACCCTCGGTCAGTTCACTCGCCACTGGTCTTTGCGCCTTCCATGCCCGGAGTTCTCCACACGATACGCGGCCGGGCGTGGTGACACTAGCCACGAAGATCTGCATACCATCGTGAATGTGTTTCACGAATTCATGCCCAACCGCGGAGCGGACCGAACGGTGGCGAACGCTAGCGAACACTACAGCCGCAGCGTCTCGATGAGCGCGGTGAGCGTCGCGGGCTGGTGGCGACGGCTGGGGTAGTACAGGAAGAACCCCGGGTACGGCTGGCACCAGTCCTCCAGCACGCGGACCAACGCGCCGCTGCGCACATGGGCGCTGACGACCTCATCACCCACGAACGCGAGCCCGACGCCGTCGAGCGCCGCCTGCACCAGCAATCCCACGTCGTCGACCACCAACGGGCCGCTCACCGGGAGGGTGAAGGACTGCTTGCCCTTCTCGAACTCCCAGTGGTAGATGCCCGTCGCTCCTTGCCGGTAGGCGATGCACCGGTGGTTCAGGAGGTCGCGAGGCACGCGCGGTCGGCGACGGGACGAGAAGTACGCTGGCGCACCCACGATGGCCGCCCGGCGATCGCGCGAGATCCGCACGGCGACCATGTCGCGCTGGATGTACTCCCCGAGCTGAATCCCTGCGTCGAAGCCTCGTGCGACCAGGTCGCCGAGCGTATCGTCCGACGTCACATCGAGCACGATGTCGGGGTACTCGCGCGAGAACCGGCCGAGCTTCGGCGCGAGTGCGGTCATCAGGCCGAAGCGTGGCACGAGCAGGCGGACGCGCCCCGCATGGTGGTGGCGCAACCCGGACGCTTCGTCGAGTGCTCCTCGAATGTCGTCGAGTGCCGGCCGCAGGCGTGCCAGGAGCTTCTGACCGGCCTCGGTCACGGCGACGCTGCGCGTCGTCCGTGCAAGCAGGCGGACCCCAACCTGCTCTTCCAGGCGACGGATGGCGTGGCTCACGGCGGATGGCGAGAGGTTGAACCGTTTCGCGGCCTTGTTGAAGCTGCGCGCCTCGGCAACCGCCAGGAAGGTGGACAGCACGCTGAATTCATCGCGCATCGTGAGGTTCACTCCAGGCTTCGTTCATCGCCCCGAGTCTGGTGCACGATGGCCATCACCACCGTCAGCGTGAACTCGCCACGCGTGCCGTCGAGCAGCCTGATGCCCCATCGTCGGCCGCGCCGTTCGACACTGGCGACCTCGACGTCTTCGCGCATGAGGCTCCAGGCGGTGGCGCAGTCGCCGCGGGTCTGAAGCGCGCCCCCGGCGCCTCCGCTGACGATGTACCGCCCTTTCTGCGGGCCGGCGCGTCGCAGGCCGCCTTCCCACTCGGCACGCATCGACCCGCAAGGCTGGCCATCGCAGGTGAAGGTGACGCCGTTTCGTGCATCGATGAGCCGTCCCTGCCCCCTGAAGAGCACGCGCCCCTGGGCATCCTGCGCGTCGAAGCGCAGGGCGATGCGGAAATGGCCGACGAACCGCATCACCGTTGCGCCGGCGGCATCGGTCAACGCGTAGTTGCCGAGGAACGAGAGAAGCTTCCTCGACAGGATGTAGTCACCGGTTCTCATCTCGGTCAACCGCAGTTCCTGGCCTTTCACTCGCCTGTCCCCTTGGTGGGCCCCATGACGAACAGCGTGTTCCCGAAGGGATCCAGGAGGTCGAACGTGCGGGCGCCCCACGGTTCGTCGTGGGGCGGGCGGAGGACGTCCACGCGTCGACTCCACTCCTCGTAGTACCGGTCAGCGTCGTCGACTTCGAACGCGACGCACGCGTGTCGCCCGTGGCCCGACATCGGGCAGTCCACGGTCAGGCGGATCGTGCCGCGCTCGAGCCCGAGGAGCCCGACCCGGCCATCCTCGGAGGCCTCGAAGAGCATAGAGAATCCGAGGTGCTCGACGTAGAACCTCCGCGCCTCCGCCAGATCGTCTGCCGGAAGTATCGGGACCGCTCGTTCCATCGTGAGGGCTCCTTGCCACTCTCCGCCGTCACCGTACGACGAGCGGGTTCACCGCCGATGCGATTCGGGGCCTCATCATGCGCGCGTTCCGGCCTGGTGGAGACCGCCAGTATCTACCAGCGATCCTCCATCGCTCCACTGTTCGTCGACGTGGACGTGGCCGCCAGGCTCGCCGCCGTCGGCAGGCCCGGCACCTGGCGTGCCCGACGAGGGTCGGTCGCCGCGGCCGCTGTGCAGGGTCGTTCCGGTATTGTTGATAGACGAAGAAAAAGCGAATATCATAGGTTTCGACCCGCGTAATCGGGCACATCGGTCACGCGCCCGCCCGGCTTGCGGGCAGGTGACCAGGGTGCCGATCGACGGGCCAGAACCCGGGTCGAGCCGCGAAGAACCCTGCACGGTCGTGGAAACGAGGTCCCCGGAAGGAGTCACCAGATGGCGTCCGCAGCGACCATTCTCCACGCCGACCTCGACGCCTTCTATGCCTCGGTCGAACAACTGCTCGACCCTCGCCTGCGCGGCAAGCCGATCGCGGTGGGCGGCGGCGTCGTGCTCGCGGCCTCCTACGAAGCGAGGGCGTTCGGCGTACGCAGCGGCATGCCCGGACGCCGCGCGCGGGAACTCTGCCGCGACCTCGTGTTCGTTGGCGGACACTTCGACGAGTACCAACGTCTCGGCGACGCCGCCATCGGCGTGCTCGGCGATTTCACGCCCGCCGTCGAGCGCATCTCGATCGACGAGGCTTTCGCCGACGTCGCGGGATGCACGCACCTCTTCGGGCCGCCGGCCGAGATCGCACGACGGGTCCGCGCACGCGTGCGCGCCGAGCTCGGCCTGCCGATCTCGATCGGCGTCGCGCGCACCAAGCACCTGGCAAAGGTCGCATCGCAGGTGGCCAAGCCAGACGGGCTGGTGGTCGTCGATCCGGGCGCGGAAATGGAGTTCCTGCGCGACCTGCCCGTCGGCCTGATGTGGGGCGTCGGACCCGCGACCGAGGCGCGGCTCGCCGAGATCGGCGTGTCTACGATTGGCCAACTTGCGGAAACCGCTCCGCACCGCGTCGAGGAACTGCTCGGACACGCGGCGGGCAGGAAGCTGACGGACCTCGCGTGGAACCGCGATCCCCGGCATGTCCAGGCGCGCGGACGCGCCCAGTCGGCCGGCGCGCAATCGGCGCTCGGACGACGTCCGGCGGTCGAGGCCGTGTTCAAGCCGACGCTCCACCACCTCGCCGACCGGATCGGCGCGAGGCTCCGCGCCAGGTCGCTGGCGGGCCGGACGATCACCGTCCGCGTGCGCTTCGCCGACTTGCGCGCGGTCACGCGCTCGATCACCATGTCGGCCGCTGTCTCGGCCACGAGGGCGCTCGCCGAGATCGCCGAAGACCTGGTGCGCCGCGTCCTCGCCGACCACCAAGACGAAAAGGTGATCTCGCTGCTGGCAATCTCGGTCTCGCACCTCGAGGCGCAGACAGACCTGCAACTGGTGCTGCCGCTCGGCCTTCCCGACGAAGGACGCCGCCCAGGCACGCAGAAGGGCCTGGCGCGATCACGCGCCGACCAGGCCGTCGATGCCATCCGCAAGCGGTTCGGAAGGGACGCGGTCGACTACGCGTCGGCGTCTCGTGAGGCCCGCTCGGTACCCGACGAATTCCGGCGTCTTGCCGAGAAGGACCTGTGACCGTCGCACCCGCCCGACTGGCGCGGGCAGAGCCGCGAGGTGGACTTCGTGGTCCGCGCCGGTCGAACGATCGTGGCTATCGAGGTGAAGAGCGGCCGCGCGCCTGACCGTTACGCTCAAACAGGCGACTCATCGAGCCTCGGGATCGAGCTGCTGACGCAACCACGCCTTCGCGTGGGTCCACTCGCCTTCCACGGTGCGCACGGCCATCCCGAGTTCGGCCGCGACCTCGGCGACCGTCAGGCCACCGAAGTACCGCAACTCGACGACCGCCGCCTGCCTGGGGTCCAACTCGCGCAACCGCGCGATCGCCTGGCTGACCGCAAGCGCGTCGGCCACCGAGACCTGGACCCCGTGTGCGACGTTCAACCCGTCGTGGAGCGTCGTGGCGACAGCGCCACCACCGCGTTTCAATCGCTTCTGGCCGCGACCGTGATCGATCAGCAGGCGCTGCATCGCCTGGGCGCCCACTGCGAGCACGTGCGTGCGCCCGTTCCAGGGCACGCGCCGCTCCTCACGCAGTCGGAACCAGGCTTCGTGGACGAGCGCGGTCGGTTGCCAGGTGTGATTCCGGCGCTCGCGAGACAGATAGCGTCGCGCCAGCGCGCGCAGTTCGTCGTAGACGGCCGCGAAGAGATCCGGGCGTTCGCCCGACCTCGCAGCCCCCGGCGGTATTCTGGCCATGCGGGTTCCTCGACTCGATGACGCGTTCCCCAAGTGTAGCGCGGCGATCGAGCAGGCGGTCGACATTCGACGGACGGCTGCCAGTCGTCACTTCGGGAGTTCGAGGTCGGACACGGCGTTGCTGTGCACGTTGTCCCCAATACATCCAGCGAGTCGTTGGAGGCGTCGCATGAGACCCATGAGCTTCGTCGTGATCGCGGCCGTCGCCTTTCTCGCGCTCGCCCGGCCGAGTGCAGAGGCACCTGCGCCGGTCGTCGAGGCGCGGCCCCACGTTGTCCATATCGAGCGTCGCGACCATGCGCAGGCGTTGAACTTCGACTTCCTGGTGACGAACCTCTCGGACGAGGCCTGGCTGCTGCATGAAATCGAGGTGTCTGTGTACGATGCGAAGGGACGGCTCCAGGCTCGCCAGACGCTCAACGACAACGGCAACAGTCCGGGTATCGCCACCGTGAATCAGCGGCAGATCGCCGCCGGCGAGCGCATCCTCGTCTTCAACCCGTTCCACACCTTCGACGACGAACTGGAGCTGTCTGCCTTGTCGTTCCGGTTCGTGTGGCGAAGGGGCGGCGGCGACCAGGCGTCGACAGGCGAGGTGAGAGTCCTGCCGGTCGACTACGCTCCCAGGGTCCTTCTGCGCCTTCCCCTGGGCCGTCGGAGCCTCGTCTGGGACGGCCACGACTACTACTCGCACCACCGCCGGTTCAACTACCTGAGCGCCAACGCGGTGGCGGCGGGCACGCAGACGAATCCCGATCGCTACGGCCTCGATCTCGTGCCGGTCAACGATGCTGGCGACATGCACTCGGGCACGCCGGCGAGCAACGAGAGCTGGTATGGGTTCGGGACGCCCGTGTATGCGGCTGCCCCCGGCACAGTCGTGGCCTCGTTCGACGCGGGGTTGGACAATCGCGACGTCGACGAGGCGCGCCTGAAGTCGGATGCGCTGGCCGACTACGGCAACTACCTGGTCATCGATCATGGCGGTGGCGAGTTCGCGTTGTACGGGCACCTCAGGCACGCGAGCGCGCGCGTGCGCCGCGGTGATGTCGTGGCGCGTGGCCAGCACATCGCCGCCGTTGGCGCGAGCGGCAGTTCCCTCATGCCGCACCTGCACTTCCAGTTGCAGACGCGGCCCGGTACAGACGGAGACGGCCTGCCCGCCTACTTCACCGACATCGTCAGGGTGCTCGGCGCTCGCGTGGTCCCGGTCATCCGCGGCCCGATCGACTCCGGTGACATCGTCGAGCCTGCCAGCGCTCGTCGCTGATGATGCGAAGCTCGGGCATCGCGACCCAAGTCCTTGCGTCGCGCCGCCGCGCCTGAGCAGGCAGCGGCGGCGCAATCGCAGAGCCATGGCGGGCGACGGGTATCGCCGGGGCGTCATGCGCCGTCAGATCCCACCGTCGCCGGGCACGATGATGTCGTTCTCCATTGGCGTCGCCCCCGATACCGCCAGCCACTCGCCGTCGCGGAAGATGGCCCCGCCCCACAACGCGATCGGCACGCCCTGGCTCACGAAGAACGACGCCAGCGGGTCGGCGCCCCCTCGCCATTGGTCGGTGACGTGGACGTGAAGATGCGGCTCGCTCGAGTGGCCGGAGTTGCCGACGAACGCCAGCGCCTGGCCTCGTTCGACCCACGCGCCTGGTGTCACGGTGACGCTGCCCTGCTGGAGGTGCGCATACACCGAGAAACGCGATCGTCCGTGCTGCACGACCACGTAGTTGCCCGCGGGTGCCTGCGTCGGCGGGATGTCGTCGCCGATTTCGAAGTCGGGATCGCCCGCAACGGTGGCGATGACACGCCCGCGGGCCATGGCACGGACTGCTTGCCCCCACGCGTAGTAGTCCTCCTTGTGCGTCGCTCCCGTGGGATGTGTCTGGATGTCCGCATCGATTTGCCGCAGGTCGAACGCGAAACGCTGGCTGTTGAACAGGCGTCCGCCGATGACGAGCGTCCCGCCCTGCGAGTGTGCCGGCGTGCCTGGCGTGCCGCTCGCAATCCAGGGACGGCCTCCTACGTCCATCGGCCAGGTGAAACGCGGCCTGGTCGCGTCGTCGACCAACGGGACGGCGATGTGCGCTCGGGACTTGCCTGCGAGTGACAGGGTCACGACGGCGACCGCTGGCCGGCTGGCGCTCAGTTCGGCGATGAACGCCACGGCCCGCTGACCGTGGGTGAACGTGGTTGTGCCAGAGGGCAGCCAGCCAACAGCGTCGTCGCCAGCGGTGGTAACGCGCAGCATGCCACTCAGCATCTCGGGCGTGTCGTAACGCTGCGACGCGAGCCACTGGCCTGCAGCACTGAACAGCGAGACGCCAATGCTCGTCACGTTGGCGGTCTGCCCTGGATCGAGCGTCGCAACGATTTCGCCGACGACGCCCCATTGGCCACTGGCTTCCCTGGCGAGGGGCCAGCGTGGGCGAACGCTGCTGAGTTCGACGCCCGCGGCCCGTGCGTGCGCGACCGTGGGACTGTCGGCGCCCTGGGCGATGAACGAGGCAGCAACGGCCATGACGATCAACGAAGTCTTCTTCATGCGGTCTCCACTCGAGGCAACTCCGGAGGGGCGCATGCCGTCCAATCACGGCGTTGGCCGACTCCCGCGATCCGCCTACACTGGCAGAACGCGACAGGTGTACGACAACCCCGCAATGGCCGAGCAATCAGCCGACCACGGACTGGAACCAGGTCTGCGACCCCACAGAGGCCGCCAGCGACGACCTGCGCGTGTGCGCCCCGATCGACACCGCTCGCAACGAACCGCGCCGCCCGCGCGTGCCTGTCGCGCCCGCGAACGGGCGACATCCCGACAATGACCGACGCACCGTTTGCGCGTGCGAAGGCCGTGTTCCTGATGGCGGTCGACCGGCCGCAACACGAACGTGCGGCGGTTGTCGCCGACGCCTGCCGCGGCGACGACCGCTTGCGCCGCGACGTCGAGTCGTTACTGGCACGCCACGACACGGGCACGGGGGCGACGGGGCCGGACGATCTCGCCAGTGCCCTGGGGAGACTCCGCCGGACGACCCTCGTCCACCGCCACCAGGACGAGGGGGCCATCGAGACACGGATGGCGAGTCACGTCGAGTCGCGGGCAGCGCGTCGACTGGAGTCCGTGTGCATCGCCACCATCGCCGGTCTGCTGGTGCTGTGGCTGGGCGTCAACGCCCTGCGCGGCGAGTTGGGACGCGAGTTTGCGTCCCTCTACCAGTGGGCACCGCCCGCCGTGGCCCTCATCGCGTCGTTGGCGATGCTCTGGGTCGCCAGGACTCGTCGCGTCGAGCCGACGGCATTGGTGCGCCTGGGGCTCGTGTATGAGGTCGTCGTGAGCGGTGCGCTCACGGGGGCGGCGTACTTCGGGGCATTCGAGGGCCTGTCAGCCGACGCCATCTGGCTCGATCGCGTCGGGCTGAGCTATGTCGCGCCGTGGACCTTGTTCTTCACGGTCCTCGTGCCTGCCCGCCCACGCGAGGCGCTCGTCGCGCTCGTCGTCTCCGCATCCGCGGTGCCGCTGGTGTACCTGCAGCAAGTGTGGGTGGGTCTCGCACCCGCGCTGCCCCCGACGCAGTTCCTGCCGACATTCGTGATTCCCTATGTCGTGGGCGTGGGCGTGTCGTACGTGGCCGCGCGCGTGGTGCATCAACTCGGTGTCGAAGTGCGTCGCGCACAGGCATTGGGCGCCTACCGGCTCGAGGCGCGTCTCGGCGTCGGGGGGATGGGCGAGGTCTGGCGGGCATCACACAGCCTGCTGGCCAGGCCGGCGGCCATCAAACTCATCCGCCGCGACGTGCTCGGGCGTGATCCCGTCACGACGCACGCGGCGATCGCGCGGTTCGAGCGCGAGGCACAGGCCATCGCCAGCCTCCAGTCGCCGCATACGATCGAGTTGTACGACTTCGGCACGACCGAAGACGGAGGGCTGTTCTACGCGATGGAACTGCTGGACGGCATCGACCTCGACGCGATGGTGCGCCGATTCGGACCGATGCCTCCCGCGCGCGCCGTCTCGCTGCTGCGGCAGGTGTGTGCGTCGCTCGCCGAGGCGCACGCGCGAGGCCTCGTCCATCGCGACATCAAGCCCGCCAACATCTACGTGTGTCGGCGCGGGCTCGAGTACGACATCGCCAAGGTGCTCGACTTCGGCCTCGTGAAACACCTGCAGGACATCGCCAGCCCTGCCCCCCTCGGGCGTGCACGCGACGCGATCGCGGGCACGCCGGGTTTCATGGCGCCCGAGGCGATCGTGCGGCCGGCCGAGATCGACGCGCGCACCGATCTCTATGCCGTGGGCTGCGTCGCGTATTTCCTCCTCACCGGGCAGATGGTCTTCGCCGGTGAGCGCGCTGCGGACCTCCTGAACGCGCACGTCACCCGCGTGCCGGTGGCTCCAGGCACGCTCGCACCCGGTTCCATCCCCGATGCGCTCGATCGTCTCGTGCTCGCCTGCCTCGCGCAGGACCCCGCCGAGCGACCCGTGTCGGCGGCGGCACTCTCGGCGCAGTTGGCCGCACTCGATCTTGCCGTGTGGACTGACGCGGACGCCGAGCGCTGGTGGGCCGAACACCTGACCTTAGCGTGACGCGACCTTCCGGCCTGGTTCATCCGAGCCGTGATCGAAAGGCACGGCCACGGCAAGCAGGAACGCGACGACAACAATCGGCGCGCGGACCGCCGCCGTGACCCTACTTCCGCCCCTTCTCGTACGACAGACCGAACCCGTACTTGAACAGCGGCTCCTCCACGTCGAAAGGGACGTCCTCGAGCTGGCGTTCGACGGCTGCCATCGTCGCCGGCAGGTGGAACGGCAGCTTGCCCTCGGGAGCAGCCCGACCGAACACGACGTCGAGCATCGCTTCGTCGCTCGCGTTGAAATGCGCGAGCATCGCCGGGACCTTGTCGATGAACTCGGTCAGGATCGCGGGGCGATCGAGGTACATCACGACCACGCACGGTGTCCCGCTCGCGGCCAGGCGGTCGATCGCGGCGAGCTGCGCGGCGTTGGTGGCTCCGGCGTACGCGAGCGTACCTTCCTTGTAGAACCTCGCGAACCCGGTGCCGTTCGGACGCAGCGCGAAGGGCGCGGTCACTTCGATGATCGCCACGTCGGCCGCCGTGACATCGTCAACCACCGTGCCGTAGTGGGCGGCAACCTGTCGATCGATGTTCTCGACGTAGATGCGCTTGCCTGCGCCGAGGGGCAGGATGGCCCGATCGTTCTTGATCAGCACCATCGACCGTCGCTGGACGTCGAGTCCCGCCCTGGTGAACGTGTCGCTCGCCACCACGGACCCGGCGCGATCGGCATCGACGTACGGGTTCTCGAACAGCCCGAGCTTGAACATCGGCGCCAGGATACGCCGCGCCGACGCATCGAGGCGATCGACGCTGATGACGCCTTCCTCGGCCAGCTGCCTGATGTACTTCGGATCGTTGTCACCGCCGATCTGGTCGGAACCCGCCTCGACGATGCGCTGGTGCCGCTGCTTCTCGGTGAGGTGCTCGACGCCCCACGGCATGCTGCGGAGCCAGTCGGTGACGACCAGCCCATCGAACCGGTGCCTGCCACGGAGCATGTCGGTGATGATGCGCGTCGAGTACGCCATCGCCACGGTGTCGTAACCGACAGGGATGGCGTAGCCAGACATGATGCCGCCCGTGCCCGCCCCGAACGCCGCCTCGAACGGACGCAGGTGCAGGTCGAACTGTTTGCCCGGGTAGACCTGCCATTGGCCGTAATCGTTGTGCGGATCGAGTCCGCCCTTTACCGGCTCGTCGCCTGGGTAGTGCTTGGTGACGGTCATGACGCTCTCGGGCCCGAGGGCCGGCCCCTGGAACGACTCGACGTAGGCGCGCACGAGATCGGCCACCAGGGCGGGGTCCTCGCCAAACGTCCCGGGAATCCGGTTCCACCGTGGCTCTGTCGCGACGTCGGCCATCGGCGACAGGCCCACGTGGATCCCGAGGGCACGGTATTCCTGTCGCGCGATCTCGCCGAACCGCCGCACGATCTGCGGATCGCGAAGCGCCCCGAAGCCGATGTGCTCGGGCCACCGCGAGATGCGCACCGGCGCCGGTTGCCCCTCTCCGATCCGCCGCGGCGAGGCGTGACGCGGATCGGTGCTGAACACCACGGGGATGCCGAGGCGCGTGCCCTCCGCGAGTTCCTGGATGGCATTCGAGAAGGTCGCCGTCGTCTGTGGCGGTTCATTGGCGGCAGGCCGGACGAGAATCCACCTGACCTGCCGATCCACCACGAGCACGCGCGGTGTCGGCCGATCCATCGGCTCGATGGCCGGATTCCGCGGCGTCGTCATGCCCGCTGGTCCCGCGACGGGAGCCGGCGTGTCGAGCACCGCGCCGTTGGGCCCCGTGAATCCGGCCAGCGAGGCGTGCACCATCAGGCCCGCCTTCTCGGCGACGGTCATCTTCGACACGAGATCGGCGACGCGGGACGCCACCGGCAAGCGCCAATCCTCGTACGGATCGACTGTGCTGTTCCGGTTAAGGTCGCGAAAGCGGCCTCCGGCGACCGTGACGACCGGAGCCACGCGCGACGAGATCACGGGCTGCGGCGGGGCCGACTGGCCCGAGAGGTGCGATCCGCCGGTCACGGCGACGACGCACCCGGCGACAACCAGGAGGACCTGACGGACGTTCAGCTTCATTCCCG
>JAEUQQ010000061.1 GCA_016789685.1 Acidobacteriota bacterium
GGAGGCCAGGCAACCGAGGCCTTCGACGCACGCCTCACGCCGTTTGCGGGTACTCCGGTGATCGTGTCGGCCGTGCTCGGTGGCACCGTCGAGACCAGCGGCGCCGCGGTGACGCTGCCGGCCGGCGCGTTTTCGGCCGACACCGCCTTCCGCCTCGTCGGGATCGGACAGCAGGGCCTCGCCGATCGGCTGCCTGCGGGCTGGTCGCCGGTGGGAGCGGCCGACATCCTCCCCCACGACGCCGTGTTCACCGGCGCGGTGACGCTGCGCGCGTCGAATGTCTACGGCGTGCCCGTGGGAACGACGCTGACGCTCGTCCGCCACGACGAACAGGCCGGCGCGTGGCGTGTCGTGCGCGACGTGGTGATTGGCGGCACCGGTGCCGCGATCGAAGCCGACGTGCCCGGCGGCGGCCAGTTCGCGTTCCTCCGCGCCGACACGCTGCCCGCTGCGCCTTCGGCGCAGGGTCCCGGCGATCTGCTGTCGGGCGTCACGACGCCCGTGCTGCCCTCGTCGCTCGACACGGTCGTGGCGCCGCAGCCGCGCGTGCTCTTCTACGCCCCGGGCGTGCGGTCGCAGGTCACGAGCACCATCGGCGGCGCTTCGCCGCTGTCGTCGGGCGCCCACATCCTGTCGCGTGTCAGCGAGCGGTACTCGTTCTATGCGGGCACCGGGGCCTCGACGACGCCCTACGTCCAGGACCTGGTGTTCTACCAGGTCGGCGCGCGCACGAATGCGCTCGATGCGATCGCGCCCGTCACGCCATCGCTGACCTTCGAGCCGGCCACGCTGAGGGAAGGCGTGATCACCGTCGAACTTTTCGTGCCCGGCACCGATCTGCTCACGCCCGTCGCCGGGCCTGACGGCGGAACGATCCAGGGCGCGGGCGGCGAAGCTCTCGTGCTGCCGTTCGGCGCGCTCGATGACCAGACGCCGATCACCATCGCGACGCTGGCCTCGTCGGCGCCCGGCGTCGAGTTGCCCGACGGCGTGGCGTTCCTGGCCGGCGCGCAGTTCGATTTCGCCGGCGTGTTCAACGCCGGGGCAACGTTCTCGGTGCCACTGCCGGCGCTGCTCACCGACGCGAGTCGCGTGCTGCTCGTGCAGGTGAGGGACGTTGCCGGGGTCTCGCGGCTGATCGTGCGTGGCGCGGCCCGGCTCAACGGCGACCGCCTCGTGTCTGAGATGCGCCTCGCGGGCCAGCCCTCGGCGCTCACGGGCGTTCGCGAGCCGGGGCGCTACGCGTTCGTGCAGGTGGACGGGCCGATCGCGTTTGCGGCCGGCAGCGTCAGCGGGGTCAGCGGGGCGCCGCTGCCTGGCGCGCTGGTGACGACCGACACGCTCGGCATCGCCGCGCTGACGACGGTGGCGGGCC
Organism: Acidobacteriota bacterium; assembly: GCA_016789685.1. Lineage (GTDB taxonomy): Bacteria > Acidobacteriota > Vicinamibacteria > Vicinamibacterales > JAFNAJ01 > JAEUQQ01. The sequence goes on from JAEUQQ010000061.1 coordinate 1,376, forward strand.
AGTTCGCGATCGCCGGCCGCACGGGTCCCAATGTCTTCACCGCGACCGATGTCGCCACGAACGACTCCGGCACGGCCTCGGCGGCCCTGGTGGCCGGCGCCGTCGCGCCTGTGGGCATCGCGCTGGTGCCGCAGCCGCCTCGCGTCACGTCGCTCAGCCCGGCCGACGGCGCGATCAACGTGGCGCTGACCGCGCCCATCGTGATCACGTTCAGCGAACCCATCGACCCGGCCTCGGTGACTGGGGCCAACGCCTCGAACGTGCTGCTGGCCGACGCCAACGGCGCGGTGGTCGCCGGTGCCCTCGGGTTGTCACACGGCAACACGGTGCTGACGTTGCGTGCGGCGGCGCCGCTGGCACCCAACACGCGGTACACGGTGCTGGTCGGCACGGGCATCGCCGACATGTCGGGCCATCGGCTCGCGTCGGTGTTCCAGGGCTCGTTCGACTCGCTCGATACGGCGCCTCCGCCGGTGCCGCCGGCCGGCACCATCTCGGCCGGCATCCCCGTGGGCGGCAACGTCACCGTGCGCGCGACGCAGGGGACGGCGAGCCCGCGCGACACGGTGACCATCGTCAACACGACGACGGGCGCGATCACGCCGGTGCTCATCGCGCCAAACGGCGGGTTCGACGTGCTGGTGGTGGCGCTGCCGGCGCACAAGCTCCGCGTGCGGATCGTCGACCCGGCAGGGAACGAGTCGTTCGTCGATCTCGGCGCGTTCACGCAGACCAATGCCGACGGGTCGATCTCGACGGCCGTCGACGCCTCGGGCGGTCTCGTCAAGGGGCCCGGCGGCACGGGCGCGCGGTTCAAGCCGGGGACGTTCCCCGAGGGCGCGGTCGTGACGTTGCGGCAGGTGGATGCGGCGACGCTACCGTTCCGTCCCGACCCGGCGCTCGGCGACACGCTGACGATGCAGGCGGCGCTCGAGATCGACTTCGGCGGCGCGACGCCGCAGCAGTACGTCGACCTGATCTTCCCGGCGCGCGGCGACGAACAGCCCGACGACGACTGGATCGTGACGCAGGTGTACGACCTCAACGGCGAGCAGATCCTGAACGTGGTCGACACCGCCAAGTTCAAGCAGGGCAACATCGTCACCTCGTCGCCGCCGTGCCCCGGCGTGCTGGCGCGCGGCGTCTACGGCGCGATGAAGTCGAAGCAGAGCGTCGGCATCAACTACAGTGCGTTCTACAACCAGTACGGCACGCAGTGGCCGGTACGGTACGAGACCGGGTTCCTGCCGGTCGGCGGCTTCGTGTTCCTGCCGTTCATGAACGTCGTGCCCGAGACCAACCCGTTCACCTGCTACCCGGTGCTGAGCGGCCGCGCGACGGTCGTGGCCAACGGCTCGCGCGTGCGCATCGACGGCGACACGCTGGCGCCGCACCACCGCGAGGTGATCGTGACGAACACCTCGCGCAACACCGTGCAGCGGTTCCCGCGCAACGTCGTCGAGTACACGCTCGACATGACCGGCTCGACCGCCGACAGCTACACCGTGAAGGTCGACGGCAGCCAGGGCGAGCAGGCGGTGACGAGCCTGGTCATCGGCAACTCGGCGTCGCCCGACACGGTGGTCTTCCGGCTCGACATGGACAAGATTCCGGTCCCGGTCGCCACGATCGAGATCACGAACGTCACGCGCAACATCGTCCGGACCTACAACATCCCGTACGTGGACTTCGAGGTCGGCGTCGCGGGCGGAGCCGGTGACGGGTACCTCGTCGAACTCGTCAACGCGGTGGGGCAGAAGGCGAGCGTTCCGTTCCAGGTGCTCGACGGTCCATACGGCACCGGCAACCTGCTGCTCAAGGTGGCTGACGCGACGATCGACCCCGGCGTCGGCGAGGTGCCCGCCGGGTCGCGCTACCGCACGCGTGTGCAGCTCACGAGCAGCGCGGGGCTCGACATCGACGTGCCCGACGACAAGATCGTGATGGGCGGCATCAAGTACGCCTTCACGGGTGATCCCGCCGACGACTTCCGGCTGACGGTGCACTACAACAGCGGGATCCCGACGTCGACGCGCATTCCCTCGTTCCGGCTGACCGTGACCGACGCGCAGACCGGGCGCGTGATCAGGACCATCACCGCACCGGCGCCCCCGAAGGACGAGCCGCTGCAGTTGCCGCCCATCAGCGACGACGTCAGGCCTCCGCAGGTGATCTCGGGCCCGACGCGCATCAACAGCTTCGATCCCGCGGGGACGATCGAGTTCCGCTTCTCGGAGTCGATGGACGCCGCGAGCATCGCGAACCTGGCGAACTTCATCGTGAAAGACAGCCAGAACCGCGTGATCACGGGCGAGTTCCGGGTGTCTGACCGGAACCGGCGGCTGACGTTCATTCCGCACGGGCCGCTGCGGCTCGCCGAGGAGTACAGCGTCACGCTCAAGGGCAACGACTCGCTCGGGCAGTTGCTGGCACCCGGAACCGGCACGGGGATGACCGACCCCTCGGGCAACCCGCTCCCGACCATGCGCCTGACGATCAAGACGTTCAGGCCGCGGCTGGTGGGGGCGTACGACTCGCCGTCCGCGGTCAAGGACGTCGCCGTCAGGAAGAAGTCGGTGGCCAGCCCGAACGGCCCGCTGCTGAAGACCTACGCGATCGCGACGACGGGCGCCGGGTCGGGACAGCCCGACAAGATCGTGTCGATCGACGTGACCGATCCGGCGAATCCGGTGCGCGCGGGCGGGTCGGCCGACAAGGCGCCGACGAAGCAGTGGATCTCGGTGCTCGAGAACGTGTCGTTCCCCACGCGCGACGGGAACACGTTCACCGGCGATCTCGCGTTCGCGAGCACGTTCAACACCTACTACACGTTCGGCGACTGGTACGACGTCACCAACCCGGCGGCGCCCACGCTGATCGGCGGGAAGATCTTCACGACGAATCCCGACAACCAGACGGGCTTCAACACGAAGGGCACCTACAAGATCCTGGGCTTCGGCAAGGGCGTGGCGATGCTGCGGACGTCGCAGGGCGTGACCGCGTATGTCGCCGTCGAGAACGGCGGCGTGATGGCGGCCAACGTCGGCGACAACGTGCCCGAGCGTGGGGCGCAGGATCGCGTGCTCGAGCCGTACTACCAGGGCAACTTCACCGACGTCGTGACGTACAACGGCATGCTGCTCGCGATCGAACGCGATGCGAAGACCCTCGACGTGCTGTCGGCCGACCTGGCGCCGACGGCGTCGGTGAGCCTGCCCGACGTGCCGCGCCGCGTCGCGACCCTCCAGGGCCTGAAGACCGACCTCAACAAGGACGGGCTGATCACGCCCGACGAGCAGTTCGACCTGGCCATCGTCGGGGCCGAAGGCGCCGTGCTCGTCGTCAACCTCGCGACGCCCGACAACCCGCAGGTGATCTCGCGGATCCCGATTCCCAACTTCACGATCCGCGGCGTGACGGTCGACATCGAGCGGCGGCGGCTGTTCGCGGCCGACTTCTCGCGGATCTTCATGATCGACCTCACCGATCCGACGCAGTCGTTCTCGAGCGACGGCGATGGCGACGGGTTCGACGACCGGATCATCTGGAGCGCAGCGTCGAGCGCCAACGGCGTGACGATCGATCCTGGCCGGGGACTGCTGTACGTGCCGACCGCAACCGGCCTCGACGTGTGGGCCGTCTACGACAACTGCTGCGACCTGCAGGTCGATCTCACGGCCAAGGCGACGAACCGGCAGGTGGGCGACCGCGACACGCTGCTCGCCAAGGAGAAACTCGGCCTGCAGACGGCGATCGCCAGGGGCCTCACCGAGGGCAACTGCGGCACGGTGACCGTGATCGAGCAGGGCAGCGGTGCGTGCCTCTGGAAGCCGAACCCCTCGTCGGCGTGCGCCGAGAACTACCAGCCCGGCCTGAGCGATCACGACTTCGAGATCTTCGTCACCGATCCCACCACGCCGGGCGTGAAGGCCTGCATCGAGAAGCTGACCGAGCAGTTCTTCGATCCGGTCACCAAGGTGGCCAAGGAGATCCAGCTGTCGACCGGCGGCACGATCACCTTCGAGGACGTCACGTTCTTCCCGGTGTCGAAGACGGAGTTCGAGTCGGCCAAGCTGAACGTGAACCCGCCGGCCACCAGCGGCGGCTCGGACGAGGTCGGCGACATCGGGCTGGGCCGGCAGCAGCTGCTGCTCAAGTGGCTGCTCGAGGGCGAGTACATCACCGTGCCCGGCCAGTTCCTGACCGGCAAGCCGCTCGAGGAGATCCTGACGACGCTGCGGACGCAGACGCGCATCCCGCGGTCGGAGGGCTACGAGTGGGCCACGCTGATGCAGTTCAACCTCGCCAAGGCCAAGGCGTACCTGCGCATCGGCGGCGCGACGAGCGGCGATTCGGCGTTCTACCACTTCAGCCTCAAGCAGCTGCACGACTCGGGCAAGGCCGGCATCCGCGCCACGCTCGCGCGCATGGTGGCCGATGGCCCGGGCAACGCCTTCGTGCTCGACATCACGCGCGACCGCTACAACACGAACGCGTGTCGCTACATCACGCCGCTGACCACCAACCCGGCGTCGTGGTCGCAGAAGCCCTGCGGGTCGTTCGAGGAATACGTGGCCTCGGCGGCGGCGCGCTCGCTGATCGCCAACCCGTCGCTGGGCCTGTTCACGACCACGCAGGTCATCAACGATGTCAACAGGTTCTACCGGGTCAAGGCCGACCTCGACCGGATCCTGACCGACGCCCAGGCCGACGAGTTCATCCGGCGCGCCCACGCCTTCGTCGTGAACGTCAGGACGCTGACGCAGCCCGCGTTCGGCGGGACGCCGGAGGACGCGCAGCGCCAGCAGAACATCCAGACGGCGCAGCAGAAGACGCAGGAGGCCCTGACATCGGCCAAGGTCACGATCGTGCCGCACGTCGCCAACAAGGGGTTCCGCGGCGGAGACAACCTGCTGCTCAAGTACTTCCAGGCCCTGCCCGGTGCCGCGGCGGTCATGAAGAAGGAACTGCCGGTGTCGCTCGCGGGCGGCGAGGAGCAGTACCCAGACTTCGAGCGGAATCCTGACGGCACGCTCAAGAAGGACGCCCAGGGCAAGGCGATCCCGCTCTTCGTGCTCGGGCCGATCGACGTCACCCAGAACCCGGGCGTGCCGGGCCACATCGCGTTCAGCATCGACCTGCCCAACCCGCAGATGAAGGAGGCCGACCGCACCAACAACATCCACGGCACCTTCTTCTATGCGCTCGCCACGGGCGGCACGACGTCGCCGACGCTGCCCGGCTCGGTGCCGACCCCGCCGGGGCTCGGGTCGCTCACGCCCGACGCCGAGTGCAACGACGCCCCGCAGCTGCGAATCACCGAACGTGTGCTGATCGACGGCGTGCCGGTCGGCGGCACGGTGAACGTCGGCCGCGGCGAGGCCATCACGGTCCAGCTGAAGGTCACCAATCTCTCGGGCGACGTCATCGACAACATCGTCGCCTGCGACACGCTCGGCAACCTCTGCTACCAGGTTGGCTCGCTGAACCCGGGCCAGACGTGGACGAAGAACATCCCGTTCGACGTGCCGGCGGCCGGCATCATCCTCGAGGGCTCGCCGTCCACCATGTCGCCGACCTCGGGCGTGATCACGGGCGGCGTGCTGCGCATCGTCGCCGCCTGCGAGGCCTACACCGCCGTGCCGCTGGATCCGGATCCCAACCCGGCGTTCGACGCTGATCCGGCCAGGAACTCGTCGAGTGTCATGCGTGGCGGCAAGGCGATCCGGTACTTCCGCGTCATCAACTACATCACCGGGGCTCCCGTGACGAACGCGACCGTCACGATCGAGGTGACGACGAGCGGCGGCCTCTTCACCTACACGGCGACGTCGGATGCGACGGGCCTCATCAAGTCGTCGGGCGAGGACGGCATCGCCGTGCCGTTCACGGCGGCCTACGAGGCCGGCACCGTGTTCAAGATCGCCGTCACGAAGATCAACGGCATCGAACTGGTGTGCAGCCCCGAGGCGGCGCGATCGACCAAGGTGACGCTCAAGGACTTCGAGTACAGCACGAGTTACGCGCGCGGGTCGGCGATCGAGGGGTCGATCGGGATCTTCCTCGGCGTCAAGGGATCGGCGGAGTCGGGCTTCGAGGTCGAGAAGACGTTCAAGCGGACGCACAACGGCGAGGCGCCGAAGGAACTGGCGATTTCGCTGTCTGACGCGACCGGCGTGACGATTTCCAAGGAACTGAAGTTCGGCTTCAAGACCCCGATCATCAAGGGCAAGGTCGAGGCGGGCCTGTCGGCCTCGACGACACGCGGCATGTCGCGCGGGCAGAAGTTCACCTTCCCGTATCCCATCACGCCGAACATGGACTGCAGCATCGCGCGCGTGTCGCTCGAGTCGCTGTACGGCGTCAGCCCGATGATCACGAAACTCATCGACATGGTGCGGACGCTGACGACGGGCAACACCTGCACGCCGCCCGAGACGTACCTGACGGGCATCTCGTCGGAGTTCTCGCGGGGCGCCACGGGCGGCGCCTCGCTGGGGCTGACCGTCCAGAAGCCGATCACGGCCAACGACGCCGACAACAAGCAACTCTCGGCCGATCTCGCGTTCAGCGCATCCGGGTCGACGGGATCGTCGCTGGCGGTCGGGTACTCCGCGACGGGCACCTGGGATGCGGCAACGCAGAACCTGAAGCGCACCTCGTCGAGCGAGAGCTACACGCTCAAGGGCGGCATCGACTACCAGGGCGGCCTCAGCATCGCCAACGGCGAGATCGACAACTCCAACTCCGACAACAAGGACGAGGAGAAGGAGGACGCGCAGTTCGAGTTCAACAAGCTGAAGGCGTCGTTGGGCACTGGCGGGTCGACGGCCGAGTCGTACTCGGTGGAGTTCGGGTACGACTACGCGCACCCCGACTTCTCGGCCGGTCGGGCGACGTCGGTGTCGATCGGGTACTCCGGGCCGAAGCGGTCGGGCTGGAAGCTCGAACTGGGCGCGGGCGGTGCCGGGGTGGAAGACGGTCACGAGATGGAGGGGTCGAGCGGGGTCGGCGTCAACCTGCAGGGACCGGCGACCGGCAGCCGCAAGTACGACATCAGCGACAAGGACGACGTCGACTACGTGCTCGGGAAGCTGGCGAATCTCGACAGGATCCGGCAGATCAACGTCGGCGCCCAGGCGGCCCTGAACCTGTCGTTCGTCCCGACGGTGCTGCAGGAGGAGTACGGCAAGTTCCTCGCGTCGCTCCAGCGGCTCAAGGGCGTGAACTTCTCGGAGTCGGATGCCGTGGCCAAGGGCCTCGAGGTGCCCATCGGCGGCGAGATCACGCTCGGGCCGTTCAAGCTGGGGCTCGCGAAGACCGTGAAGGCCGACGCGAAGGTCGGCCGCCTGCGCCAGCGCGGCGTCGTCGTGGGCGGGCGCGGGTGGGTTGCCGAGAAGTACGCCGACTCGCTCTACCCGGCGCCTGCCCTCGATCTGTGGGACAGCGTCGCCCTGACGTGGCAGGCGCTGGTGGGGTCGTTCTCGCCGCAGTTCTCGGTAGTGCAGGCCATAGTGACGCCTGGCTTTGTCCCGTTGTCGCTGCAGAGCAACTTCTCGGCGACGCTGGTCATCGACACCGACCGCGTGGCCGAGCCGTTCCCG
>JAEUQQ010000064.1 GCA_016789685.1 Acidobacteriota bacterium
TCGCAGGCCAACGCCGAAACCGCGGTCTCGACCATCTCGACGGCGATCTCGACGCTCGGCACGGTGCAGGGCCAGGTCGGTCAGCTCGAAAACCGCCTGTCCTACGCCATCTCGCTGGCGCAGTCGCAGATCGTCAACAACCGGGCCGCCGAGAGCCGCATCCGCGACGCGAACATCGCCGAGGAATCGGCCAACCTGACGCGCTTCAACATCCTCAACCAGAGCGGCATCGCCGCCCTAGCGCAGGCCAACCAGTCAACGTCGGCGGTGCTCTCACTGCTCGGCTAACCCTGGTGCCATCGCGCTGTCGCCGGCCGCCGACGCGGCTCGCCGGCAGCGTGTCGACTTTCGTGACGGGAGGGCGCTGCGAGGTGCCCTCCCCCTTCTGCTGACGAGCGCGTCGTGGTCGTGTCGGGAGGGGTCCATCCGGGCGAATTCAAGTCCGGACGGGACTCGTCGATTACCACCACGACATCGGCAGCGGCGGGCAGGTCGCCGCAAGACCCCGCAGGGACGCGAGGGTCTGAAAGAGTCAAGGAGGATCAGTCATGGCATCGTTTTCCGTCGTCACCAACGTTGCGTCGATCAACGCGCAGGCCAATCTCTACACGACCAACATCGGTCTCCGCACGGCGCTGACGCGCGTGTCGAGCGGTTTCCGCATCAACTACTCGGGCGACGACGCCGCCGGCCTGGCGGTTGCCAACTCGTATCGTTCGACCGTGGCCATCGTGAGCCAGGGCGTCCGCAACGCCAACGACGGCCTGTCGGACCTCCAGATCAAGGACGGCGCGCTCGACAACATCTCGAAGCTGCTCGACCGACTCGCCACGCTGGCGACCCAGGCGGCCTCGGGCCAGACGTCGAATGCCTCGCGCACGACCCTGAACGCCGAGTTCAGCGACGTGATCGAGGAAATCACTCGTGAAGCCACCGTCGCCGGCGTCAACGTCGTGGCGCAGGGCTTCTCGGTGTTCGTCAGCAACAACGGCAGCGACGGCGTCGTGTCGGGCACCATCGGGTCGGCGACCTCGACGGCCCTCGGTATCAACGCCCTGGCGATCGACTCGCAGACCAACGCCCAGACAGCGGTGTCGACCATCGACACGGCGATTCGGGCCCTCGGGTCGGTGCAGGGCCAGGTGGGTCAGCTCGAGAACCGGCTGTCATACGCCATCTCGCTGGCCCAGACGCAGATCGTGAACAACAAGGCCGCAGAGAGCCGCATCCGCGACGCGAACATCGCCGAGGAGTCGGCCAGCCTGACGCGCTACAACATCCTGAACCAGAGCGGCATCGCCGCCTTGGCGCAGGCCAACCAGTCGACCTCGGCCGTGCTGTCACTGCTCCGGTAAGGAGCGTCGGCCCGTCGACATCGTGACGCCTTCCATCATCGGAGCGGTGCCGGAAACGTCGCCGCTCCGTCAGGACGACGATGGGAACTGAACTTGCAGTGTTCGCGATGGTGCTGGTGGCGATCACCGGCAGCGTCTGGGGTCTCGGCATCAGCCGCCGCCGTAGCAGGGCGTATGTTCCTGCCGCGGGGCGGCCTCACCGTCTCCCCGGGACGACCTCGCGGAACGAATGGCCGCGTGGCATGACGCCTGGGCCATTTGACCGACAGAGGACATGGCGATGAGTTCCGGAATCACGCTCAGCGGCTTCAACAACATCGACTTCAACCAGATCCTCGAAGCGTTGATGGCGCAGGAACGCCTGCCCGTCACCCTGCTCGAGGCCCAGAAGGCGTCTGCCGAGAAGCAGAAGACGGCCTACGCGACGCTGGCGAGCCGGTTGAGCTCGCTGCAGTCGGCCGCCGACACCCTCAAGAGTTCCACGGCCTTCAACGGCAGCGAGGCGGTCGTCTCTGACGAGACGCGACTCAAGTTCAATGCCGGCGCCGTCACCCCGGAGGGCTCGTACGAGATCCTGATCAGCGAACTCGCGCACGCCCAGACCACGACCTCGACCAACACCTACGCCGATCGCGACACGACCACCGTGGCCGACGGCGGCACGCTCGTCATCGGGGGCGTGAGCGTCGCCATCACGGGAGCGGTCACGCTCGATGGCCTGGCCACCGCCATCAACGAGACCGACGACATCGGCGTCGTCGCCTCGGTCGTCCAGAACGGCTCCACGTACAAGCTGATGCTGACCGGCCGGGACACCGGCGCGGCCAACAGCTTCACCATCGACGCCTCTGCGCTCACGAACGGCGGCGGCGCGACCGCCTTTGCCTTCACCAACAACCAGGCAGCCACCAACGCCGCCATCACCGTCAACAACGTCGCCGTCACGAGCGAGACGAATACGTTCGACGACGTGATCGCCGGCTCGAGCTTCACCGTGCTCCGAAAGGACGCGGCCACCAGCGTCACGGTGTCGCTGGCGCACAGCAACGATCCGGTGAAGGCGGCGGTGCAGAAGTTCGTCACCGCCTACAACGACGTCGTGTCGTACATCGGATCGCAGCAGACCTCGTCGAACAACGGCAACGCCGACGCGATCTCGCGCGACCCGCTCGTGCGCGGCCTGCGCAGTTCGCTGGCGCAGACCCTCACCTCGGTCGTGGGCTCCGGCAGCACTTTCCAGTCCCTGGCCGAAGTCGGATTCACGTTTGCCCGCAACGGCCAGCTCGAGTTCGACAGCGCCGCGTTCGAAACGGCCCTCACGACCAACGACGACGAGGTCCGCGGACTCTTCTACGGCACCGACGGCACCGACGGCGCGTTCGGAAAACTCGCGGCGGTCATCGACACCTACACCTCGTCCGGCGGGTTGCTGCCGAACGCCCAGGAACGCCTGGCCGACCAGGTCACGAAGCTGGCCGACCGCATCGCCGACATGGAAGAGCGCCTGGCAATCAGGCGGCTCGCCATGCAGCGCGAGTTCACCGCCGCCGACATGGCGATCTCGCAACTCAACCAGTCGGGCTCCTCGCTCAGCTCGTTGTACTAGCAGTACTCAGCCTCCCGGAGTCGAAACGATGCAGGCCACATTGGCGACACGATCGGCAGCAGCCGCTTACACGCATGTCGAAGTCACGTCGCGGTCGCCCATGGAGCTGGTGGTCATGCTCTACGACGGGGGCATCGCTGCGCTCACGCAGGCCCGCGATGCGCTGCAACGGCGCGACCTCGTCGTCAAGCGCACCAGTCTCACCAAGGCCATCTCGATCATCTCGCACCTCCAGAGCACGCTGAACATGGAGGAGGGCCGCGACGTCGCCCAGCAGCTCGATAGTCTCTACGACTACATCCTCGAGCGCATCACCACCGCCAACGTGACCGGCGCCACGGAGCCCCTCGACCAGTCGATCCGCC